>NZ_JBQKJR010000053.1:0-21422 GCF_052117165.1 Agathobaculum sp. LCP25S3_E8 | reverse complement strand
TTTGTTCTACGGTTTCTACACTCGGCTCTGAGCCGGACGGAAACCCGCAAAGCCTTGAAAATACAACGGGGAGATGTATCGAAGTGGTCGTAACGAGGCTGACTCGAAATCGAGTAGGTCTGTAGATGGCCCATCTCCGAAAACCCTTGATATTTCGGGCTTTTCCGGATTATCTACGCTTTTCAACAATTGAATATCTACGGTTTTTCTACGCTTTGTTCTACGGTTTCTACACTCGGCTCTGAGCCGGACGGAAACCCGCAAAGCCTTGAAAATACAACGGGGAGATGTATCGAAGTGGTCGTAACGAGGCTGACTCGAAATCAGTTGACGGGTCAAACCGTCCGGGGGTTCGAATCCCTCCATCTCCGCCATCGGCCAGCAGTGGTTCGCCACTGCTGGCTTTTTCTTTATGCGGGCTGTACTTCTTTCGGCTCCCGGCTGAACATTCCGCTCATGGCATGTGCGGATTCCTCTTGTGCAGTGAAGTCCAGGTGGGCGTAAATATCTGCTGTTGTTGCGAATGTGCTGTGTCCCAGCCAGATTTGAATCTGCTTCATAGAGATTCCGCTGCTGAGAAGCAAGCTGGCGCAGGTGTGTCTGAGATCATGAAAGCGAATCTTTTTCAGGCCGTACTTTTCGATAAGCCACGCGAAATGTTCTGTCACATAGTTGGGACGCAGGAGTTTGCCGCACTGGTCGACGCAGATGTAGTCGAGGTAATCTCTGCAATAGGATTTTTTGAAGAGACGGCGGAACATCTCCTGTTTCTCCTTTTCTTCCAGCAGAAGCTTTTCGACAGCCGGAATGAGCGGTAGCGTGCGAAAGCTGGATTTGGTCTTGAGGACATCCTCTCCGACCGGGATAAACTTGCCATCCACTTCCGCTTCGATGACCTTGTGGCTGATGGAGATGGTTTTCTTCTCAAAGTCGATGGCATCCCATTTGAGGCCAAGGACTTCGCTTCGCCGCAATCCATAGTATGCCGCAATCTTTACGCACAGTTCCAGAGGATCACCGGAGACAGCATCGAACAGCGTCAGCATTTCTTCCTCACTGTAGAAGTTGCCGTGGAAAACATTCTTCTTGGGGCGCTCCACCTTGTCGGCCGGGTTCTTCAGGATGATGTCCTTTTTGACCGCAGTCTGAAGTGCCTTGCGGATGATCGCGTGATAGTGGATTACCGTGTTGGTCGTGCAATTGTCATCCAGAATGCTCTGATAGAAGTCCTCTATGTGCTGGGGCGTTACCTCACGAACCTGAAGACTCAGGGGCTTGAAGTATGGCACAATTCTGGCCTCAATCATGTTGGAGTAGCTCTGGTAGGTCGTTGTGGCCAGAGAGGTACGGGCGGCACCCAGCCACTTCTCAATATAGTCTGTGAACTGGAGCAGAGCGTCAGGATGTGTGTTCTTGGTCAGCTCCAACTGTTCTGCTTCTCTTTTCACGCGTTCTTCCTCATCCCGCTCATATTGGAGCCGAATCTCGTCGAAAGCTTTCTGTGCCTTGCGGTTGCTGGTTCCGTCGACAGGGAGCTTGGTGGGAACCCATTTACATTTACGCTTTCCATCTACCTTCAGGTAGAGAACCGCATAGTAAAAACCATTTTTCTGTTGCAGGCAGCCTGTTATCATTTTTATCCTCCTGTTCGTAATAACAAGTAGTCGTTTTGCCTGCCATTGACACCCCAAACATACCACAAGACTCTGGGAATAGCTATACTCCAAGTGGAGAAAAACCACTCGATTTTTCTACGATAATATGGCAGACGACCATGCGTGATTTTAAGAATTGATTGCCTGGGTATATGCATTGTCATGAGATTTTGATTTGGCACATTTCTTCGCCCATCAGGTACTCAATAATGCATACCTTGGGGATCTTATAGGCCCTGCCGACCCTGACGCTTCTGATTTCCTGGTCAGCCAGGAGCCGGTATGCCAACTTCTTACTGATGCCCCCAAGCATCTTGCGGAGGTCATCGACCTCTACGACGTCAGGGTAATTCTCAAACATGGTGTATTTCTTCATGGCGATGCCTCCTATGATGAAGGACCGCCCATCGAACCATGAGCGGCCCAATGTTGGTTTGTATGTATAAATGCAGGCCGCAGTTCATTTCTGAACTGCGGCCTAATGGCAGACGCTGCATCGCCTTAAAGATGCAACATCTTTTTTGCTGTACCGACGCTTATTTCAAGTGCTTTGTCCACCTCATTCATCTTACGCCTACCGACGCTGCCGACATAAGCGAGCAGTCTTTGCTTGTCCAGCGTCCGGAGTTGCTCCAGCATGATTGTGGATTCACTTTGCAGACCGCACTGTCTTCCGTCCAGCGCTACATGGGTCGGCAAGCGGCGGCATTTGATGCGGCTGGTGATCGCTGCCACGATAACTGTGGGACTGTGGCGATTACCTATGTCATTTTGAATAATGAGTACCGGGCGGATGCCTCCTTGTTCGGATCCGATGACTGGTTCGAGATTCGCATAGAATATGTCTCCGCGATACACGGAGTGAAAATCTGTGTTTTCCATAGTAGCACTATATTTTTCTTCTGCTACGAACTAAGTAAAGGAATACGCGCAGGCCATAATATATAGTGGTGACCTGCGCGGGTATATATTTTCCTTTGCCTGTACTTGACACTACTTCCCCAGGCGGGGCGGCAACTTGAGCTGCGCTGGCGCGCATCACGGGACTCTCACCCCTCCGAGGAACTCTCGAAGCCGCAGTACGGGAGTATCATTGTAGACTGACGGGATCATGGCGGGACAGCTTGCCAATGCTGTCTTGGCCTGAGTGGGTATCGCTCTGCACCTTATTTGGCCGTCCTTTGATGCGGAGATGCTCCGCACAGGTGGTCTTCGCGCACTCGGCCTGACGCTGGCTCCGTCAGCTAATGTATTCAAGTTGCCGGATATGACCGCCTGGGGCAGTATTTGTCAAGGTTCGTAGCAGGGAGAAAAATTATCCCTTCACCTATCGCGGGGAAATCGGGGTTTTCACCCCCTCTTTTTCAAAAACTTTTTTATTTTTTTCTTTGCGGCAACGATGGACTTAGATACTCTTTGCTGATCAACACCATATTTTTCTGCAATAGCTTGCTCCGAAAGGCCATCAACGCAGTAAAGCCAAAGCCTTGTGCGTTGAAGTTCGGTCAATTTATCGCCCATTCCTTGAAGCAAAAGCTTTCCCAGAAGTTGTCTTTCGGATAGGTCAATTTCTGCGATGTAACCTTCTTCTGCGGACGGAACCGCTATTGCTTCCTCAGATAAACCTTCAAGCGACAGAGTTCCGTCATAGTACAGGTGATCAGCTTTTTCCTCTCCGTGATAATCCGCATCGGATACTTTCTTCCAGCACAGAAACTCCTCCTCGCTGGCAAAATCATCACGGGTCAGGCGAATCAAATTGCCGTCAGCGTCTGTGTAGACGAGGGCGTTAGAATCTTTTTTATTGAGAGCATAGATACTCTTTCTGTTGAACATTTGTGTTCCTCCGTTTTCTGAAATTTGGGTGAGAGCAAATTTCAGGGCGGAGGGCCACGACACCGCGGAAGAACGGTGAAAACAAAAAAGGAGCAGCTACCTTTGCGTTGTGGTGCAAAAGTAGCTGCTCCCTGCTGGTTATCCGGACACAAAACAGAAAACCTCCAGGATTAGATTTCAAAGGCAATTTGCTTTTGCCTCAAAACCATATCCTGGAGGTGTTAGATGAGCGTTTTTCTGCGTTATATGAGCGTTATATAGGGCTGTTTTGCGTTGGATGAGCGTTATATGGCCGTTGGATGAGCGTTATTTCTGAAAAATCGCATGATATGAGCGTTATATGGGTAGTCCATGCTCTTTTTTAACTTGAAAATGTGGAGGCTGGATTTGTCCCAAAATCCTCTTGTAAATACTCGACTAAAGTCTTGTATTCTTCCGCTGTCAGAATGCTCTTGGCTCGGGCTACCTCACTTTTTGCCATCTCGACAGCGCCGGAACGGTACATGGCATGTACCAGCCAGTAGTATGCTCGCACATTTCCTGGGGCGATTTCCAGTGATTCGTTCGCATACCGCTGGACACTGTCATAGTCACCGGCCTCAGCCAGCATAGACAGCAGTTGATTGACAAGGCCGATGTACCGCAGATTGTAGCTGTTGGCCATGGGCATGATCCAGTGCTCCCCAGCTGCATCCTCGAACAGATTCCCCTTATAGATGGAAAGCGCCTGCTTGATAAGGTCTGTCTTTTGTAGGACTCCTGTTGCGGTTTGTACTGCATCCCATAGCCAGTCGAAATGCTGATAATCGGTCGTGATACTCAACTCCGGGTTAATACGATACCCGCTGGGTGTCGACTCAATCAAGGGGTAATCAGAAATCAGAGAAAATGCCTGGCGAAAACGATATATCAGCCCCCGGATGTTTCCGCTGACGGTTTCCGGAGAAGATATCTGGTCCTCCGGCCAAAGGGTGGCGGCAATCTCCAGCGGCGGATGTGTGGATCGACGGTTCAGCATCAGATAAGCAATGACCCGGCAGCACTTAGGAGCGTTGCAGTCCGGCTCCCGAAGAACACCTTTTGAGGTATAGATTTCCAGCTCGCCAAACAGGTTGAACACGATGTCCTTGTCGCTTTGGATACCTTCAGGCGTCAAAGTCATTTTTGCGCTTTCGAAATAGGAATGCTGGTTGATGGCGTTTAGCACCACATAAGCAAGCATACGAAGCATCCGTTCATCATCGCCAAAGCGCTTTGGGTTCCGTACCGCGAGAAAACCCACCGGACGCGGTTTGACGGGCACTGCAAGCACCGACTGTATTTTCAGGCGGGCATATACTTCATATTCCTCCGGCGCTTCATCTTTTATGGCATTGACATCTCGGAGCATGACCTTAGTATTGTCCTGCATGGCCGTGATCCAACGGGGGAGTTTTGTTGCCGATTCATACTCGCTCGTCAGCATCTCGGTTCTGTCTTGAGAATTTGTGTTATACCAGCAGTATGGAGTCCAGAGTCCCAGATCAAGATCGACCATCAGGAATCCACACCAGTCAGCTTGGTAAAAATCACAAGCCATCTTCATAGCGCCACGGGATATTTCCTCCGGATCATCGCTGGTATGAAGGCTCGTTTCCAGTGTGGCCAGCGTATCCACAAACTCCAGAGCAAACTCCACCTTTTCGGGTGATATCTTGGTGGATGTCAGTATCTCAGTTGTCGGGTTTTCTTTTCTATCAGGGCTGTTGCCCCCAGGATCTACGTTTGCTGTCGCATTGTTTCCGCATGATTTGAAAAACCGCTTAAACATACCGCTACATCCTCCTTTACATAAATTGAAAACCGCAAGACCCTCGACACAATTTGTTGTCCGACAGCCTGCGGTTTGTTTAATATTCAAAATGCTGTCGGCACAACTTCACACAGAATGGTCAATCTTTATTCAGCCGACGGATATTACCTATGATAAGCATGAGATCATCATCGTTCAGTTTCCGGAGCTCCTCAATAGCGGTCTGAAGCAATGCCGGGTTCTCGGACGAATCATCAAAGAACTGACTGGGCGTAATCCCAAAGTAGTCGCAAATCTGCAAAAACTCTGCCATAGGCGGCAACGACTTGCCGGAGGAAATGTTGTAAATATAGCTGCGGCTATGTCCCAAGTCATAGCTCATTTGATATTCTGAGACACCCTTTTGAATTCTCAGCTGGCTAATCCTGTCGCGTATGAATTGCGTGTCCATTTGATGCTCACCACCTATCTATTTATATTGTAGGCGGTGGAGGGGTAGATTTACTCCAAGAATATACGCCGTTTTCTATTGGATACTCAAATATTTTATGCTATAATACAAAAGAATATGTTGTGTCGCGCAATTTGGTGCAAATTTCTAATTCTTATGGTTGAAAACAGCGTAACACGCTGGCGAGATGAATATGGTTTGTTGTTTCTTTGGACATAAGGATGTTCCACATGATATTAAAGAGCGCCTGACAGCTGTGCTGACGGAGCTAATCGCAGAGGGTGTTGATTCCTTTCTGGTAGGCAATCAAGGTGGATTTGACAGTATCGTTCTCCACTCGCTGCGGATGCTGAAGGAAAAGTATCCGCACATCACCTACAATGTCGTTCTGGCCTATATGCCTGGAGCCAAGGAAGAATGGCCTACATATGAGCCGCTGGAAACGCTCTATCCGGAGAGGCTGGAATCTGTACCTCCCCGGTACGCTATCTCCTGGAGAAACAAGTGGATGATCCGGGAATCGGATATGGCCGTAACCTACATCACCCATTCCTGGGGCGGCGCGGCGCAGTTTGCAGAACTGGCGGAGAAGAAAATGAAACGGGTCATCAATATCGCATCAATGATGAATACCAAAAACTGAAAAATAGTGCAATTACCTACTCACACCGTTTTCGGGGGTACGCTTAGAAAAAATGTACGATCCCTAACCCCTGCTAAAGCAGTTGAAGTGGGAGATACTTTCGTCAAATCCTCTTTTTCCTGGGACAGAGGAGTTTTGCTCTATTCATAACCCACAGGGCATCGATGCGTCTGATGCACCGATGCCCTGTTCCATTTTCCTCGTTTTATTGGTGTTCAGTAGATTTAATAAAAGATCTGTGGTATGATTCTATTATGAGCGAAATGCACCACACTTTTCTGCTCGGAAAGCTGATAATGACGCGGAGGTGCAGAGATGACCGAGAACCGAATCAAACAATACCGCGGCAATCGGGGGATGACCCAGGCTGAGTTAGCTAAGTTGGTAGGTGTGCGCCGAGAGACCATCTACAATCTGGAAAACGGCAGGTATAATCCTTCTCTTTCTTTGGCGTGGAAAATCGCCCAAGTGTTTAACGCATCCATCGAGGATATATTCACAGTAAAGCTTCACCCCGAATTATTGAAAAAACTCGCACAGATGGGAGGCAGTTCGGTTGGAAATTGAATTCGAGAACATTATGGATCATATTGTGGAGTCCATTCGTGCTGCCGGGTATGAACCTTACGATCAGCTTTACGGCTATATGAAAACCGGAGACGAAACTTATATCACCCGTTCCGGGGATGCAAGGAAGCTAAGGCAACACCGAACAAATGACGTTTTGAGGGCAAATAGAAATTCCGACCATGAATCATGATCGGGATACCTCCCCAAAATGTCTACATGAGCGCACTGACTCAAGCTTCCAGGCAAGGCCTGTCAGCTAAAATCAGATTCGCAAGTGCGAACAGGATATTCAATTTTGCAGTCTGTTTTCGCAGACCTCGGTATCGTGTTTTCCGGAAACGCAGCTGCTGCTTTACAACAGCAAAGACATGTTCCACTTTGGCTCGGACAGAAGATTTCTCGCGCTCTCTGCGCCTGATCTGTGCTCTGGATCGATTGGAGTTGTGCTTGTTCTGGGATGGACGACGATTGATTTTGTAATGAATGCGTTTGCCGGATTTGTTTCTGGTTACCGCTTCCGTGCGCTTTTCGGCTCCGAGATAGCCGCTGTCCCCGTAGACAACCCGCTCCTCCCCAGTTAAAAGTTCTGCCATCATACAGACGTCGTGCTTGTTGGCGGATGTAACTTCCAGTGAGTGTACAATGCCGGTTTCGTGGTCAACTCCCACATGGGCCTTGTACCCGAAGTGCCATGTGTTGCCCTTTTTAGCAGAATGCGCCTCTGGGTCTCGCTTCTTGTCCTTGTTTTTGGTGGAAGATGGTGCTTCGATGAAGGTTGAGTCGACAATCGTGCCCTTCTTCAGAATAAGGTTGCGTTCCGTCAGCAGAGCCACAACCTGTGCAAACAGGCGCTGCTGCAGATTGTTCTCAATCAGCAGATTGCGGAATCGGCCCAGTGTGTCTCCGTCTGGTACCTGGTTGCTGGACTCAACGCCGCAGAAGTCCGAAAAGGCGCGGCTGTCAATTACTTCGGCAACAGTGGCCATATCAGAGAGATTGTACAGATTCTGAAGCATATAGATTCGTAGCATTCGTTCCAGATCATAGGGCTTGTTGCCGCGTTCTCCTTTGTAATAACACGGACGTATGAGGGCAATCCACTCTCCCCACGGAATAATGCGGTCAATCTGTGCGAGAAATTCTTTTTTCTTTGTCCGCACCTGTGCAAGCTCATCGCTCAGAGCGGACAGACTCATTTGCTTATCCATGAGGATACTATATCACATTTTGCTTATTATTGCATTATGCGGTGTTGCCCTAATTAAGACGCTGGATTGTAACCAACTTCAGTGCTATATAGAGCGTCTGCATTCGTGTTTTCAAAAATTGCCCTGAAATAATGAATAGCGAGGATATTGAACATGGCCAGAGTTTCAACTAAGCAAAACAAGAACATATATCATACAACCAGAGAGAGCCTGCAGCTTACCCGTGAAGAAGCAAGTGAATTGCTGGAGGCCATCACACCGGAGCGCATTGAGAAAATCGAAAACGAGCGGACCTTGCCCCATCCGGACGAGGTACTTCTTATGGCGGAGAAATATAAGCAGCCCGGCCTGTGCAACTACTACTGCGCCAATCAATGCCCCATTGGACAGCAGTATGTGCCAGAGGTAAAAATTAAGGACTTGTCCCAGATCGTGCTTGAGATGCTGGCTTCTCTGAACTCCATGCAAAAAAAGAAGGAACGCCTTATTGAAATCACCGTTGACGGCGAGGTTTCCAAGGACGAACTGGAGGATTTCATTTACATACAGGAGGAGCTGGAGCGGATATCCATCGCTGTGGAGACGCTTCAGCTGTGGTCTGAGCGAATGCTGGCTACTGGTGTCATTGATGTTGAGCAGTACAAGGCCCTGAAGCGAAAGTGAATTCTGACTGCCTGGTATTCTTCTACAGTGGGAGAATTACGCCCCCTTATTTTGCTAATGTTGTCGTTTATTTCTCACTGCGTTAAAAGTACAATATATCCGTAAGCAGGAGGCTTTCCAAATCTGAGCAAAGGAAGTGGTACTTTTGAGTGTGAGAGAAAGAATCCTGTCGATTCGGCTTTTGAATAAGGTCTCGAAACACCCGATGTATGCCAAAGCACTTGGCATTGAAGGCGTACAAGCAAAAATCCGCACGGGTGATTCAACCTATTCTGAAACGACCGGATTGAGCCGAAAGCCTTAAGTAAGTACAGGTAGACAGAAAGGAGAAAAGAATGGAAATTTTAATTGGTGTCGCCGCATTGATTATCTTACTTATCCTCATCATCTGTATCGGCTATGTGAAGGCTCCTCCCGATACAGCATACATGATTTCCGGTTTTCGCAAGCCCCGTATCCTGATTGGTAAGGCCGGAATTCGCATTCCATTTCTGGAACGTCTTGACAAGCTGTCCCTGAAGATGTTCTCCGTCGATGTTAAGACCACTGATTTCGTTCCCAACGCAGAGTACATCAATGTCAAAGTAGATGCTACGGTTAAAATCCGCATCGGTCAGAGCGAAGAGATGATGTCCTTGGCCTCAAAGTTCTTCCTGAACGAGAGCGAGGATATGATCATCCGCCGGGTCCAGGATACTCTTGAAGGCAACATGCGTGAGATCGTGGGCCAGATGAAGCTGGAAGAAATGGTCACCGACCGTAAGGCTTTTGGTGAGCGTGTACAGGAAAACGCCATCCCCGACCTGCAAAAGATGGGTCTGGAGATGATCTCCTTTAACGTACAGTCCTTCTCCGACCAGAACAATGTCATCGAAGACCTCGGTATCGATAACATTTCCCAGATCAAGAAGGGGGCTGCCGTTGCAAAGGCCCAGGCTGACCGTGATATTGCCATCGCACAGGCCCAGGCTGCCAAGGAAGCTAATGACGCCAAGGTGCAATCCGAGATGGAGATTGCAGAAAAGCAGACATCTCTGGCGATCCGTCAGGCTGAGCTGAAGCAGCAGTCCGATGTGAAGAAAGCAGAAGCTGATGCCGCCTATTCCATCCAGGAACAGGCGCAGCGCAAGACCATTGAGGTCGCTTCCGCCAATGCCGATATTGCTCGCGCCGAGCGTACTGCCGAGTTGAAGGCTAAAGAAGTTGATGTCACCAAGCAGACTCTGGACGCCGAGATTCGTGCCAAGGCGGATGCCCAGCGTTACGCCGCTGAGCAGGAAGCCGAAGCCGAGCTCTTCCGCCGCACCAAGGAAGCCGAAGCAAAGATGATCGAGCGCCAGCGTGAGGCAGAGGGTATCCGTGCCGTCGGTGAAGCCGAGGCAGAAGCAATCCGCCTGAAAGCTCTGGCAGAGGCCGAAGGTATTGACAAGAAGGCCGAGGCTATGAAGAAGTACGGCGAGGCCGCTGTGATCGAAATGATTATGGCTGCCCTGCCTGAGATCGCTAAGAATGTGGCTGAGCCTCTCAGTAAGGTCGACAAGATCACTATGTATGGTGAGGGCAACAGTGCAAAGCTGCTGTCTGACATCGTCAATGGTACCACACAGGTCACCGAGGGAATCAGTGCCGGTATGGGTATTGATATCAAGAGCCTGATTATGGGTGCTCTCGGCGGCAAGCTGGCTGCTGACGCGACCGCCCCTGTAGTCGTGGTACCTCCCCAGGCACAGCCCGCTAAGGAAGCACCCGCCGAGCAGGGCAAAGAGCCTGTTAACGAGTAACACTGTTAAGGGGGCCTCACAGTGACGTGAGGCCCCTTTTATAAAAGCACAGGAGGAAGAAAGATGGGCTTTGGATTTGGGATGGGTTTTGATCTGTTTGGGGTCATGTTTACACTCGTGTTCGTGCTGGTGATTGGGATGTTTGTGGTTACCGCTGTCAGAGGAATCAGCCAGTGGAACAAGAACAACAATTCTCCAAGGCTGACTGTTTCTGCCACCATCGTGGCCAAACGTACCAATGTGACCCATCATCACCACAACGGCGCCGGTGGGCACCACCATCACCACACCTCCACCACTTACTATGTGACATTTCAGGTGGATAGCGGTGACCGAATGGAGCTCCAAGTGGACGGAACAGAATACGGGATGCTCATCGAGGGCGACCGGGGTGAGCTTTCCTTCCAGGGAACCAGATACCTCAGCTTTGAGCGAAAGTGAGGGAGCAATATATGACGTATTACGATGAAAAATTACAGCAGCTTCAGGAGCAAATGGCCCGGTCGAAGCAGCTGGAAGCAATGATAAAAGAGTTGCGCAACCAGAGAGACTCGCTTACCGCACAGGTTCGGGAACTGGAATCTATCAAGCTGGAGGAGCAGGCAGATGTGGACCGGCTGGAAGGCCGGAGTCTTGCCGCATTTTTCTACAATGTGATCGGTAAGATGGACGAACAACTGGACAAAGAGCGCCAGGAGGCATACGCCGCCAGAGTCAAATACGATGCCGCCGCCAGAGAGCTGGAGGGTGTCGAAGCTGACTTGCGCCGGTATGAATCGGAGCTGTCTGCTCTGCGGGGCTGTGAGCACCGCTACGATGAGGTTCTGAAAGAGAAAGCTGATGCTATCAAGGCCGCTGGTGGCTCCAATGGAGAAGAGATCCTTAAACTGGAGGAGCGCAACGCTTTCCTCGAAAGTCAGAAGAAGGAGCTGCAGGAAGCAATCTCGGCCGGCAATGCCGCCCTCAGCACCACACAACAGGTACTTTCCAGTCTGGACAGTGCGGAAGGCTGGGGCACCTGGGATCTGTTTGGCGGAGGACTGGTCGCCGATCTTGCGAAGCACAGTCATCTGGACGAAGCACAGGGAGCCATTGAGCAGCTTCAGTCCCAGCTGCGCCGGTTCAAAACGGAACTTGCGGATGTGACCATCCAGACGGATATGCAGGTCAATGTGGACGGGTTCCTTCGCTTTGCCGATTATTTCTTCGATGGTTTGTTTGCAGACTGGGCTGTGCTGGATAAGATCAACCAGTCCCAGAGCCAGGTGCAAAATACGAAGAGCCAAATCGCAAGCGTCCTGTCCCGGCTGGACTCCATGATGAGAACACTGGAGCAGGAGCAGGTTCAAATTAAGAGTAAGCTGGACACGCTGGTGCGGGATGCACAGCTTTAAGCATTAAGGATACGGAGGTTTTACATATGCGTTATGAAATCAAGGGTGGCAGCTTTCCTGTTGTGGTCTGCAATCTGGAAAGTGGAGAGCAGATGATTACAGAAAGGGGATCTATGGTCTGGATGAGCCCCAATATGCAGATGGAGACCCGCGGCGGTGGCCTTGGCAAGATGTTTTCCAAGGCATTCTCTGGCGAGAGTATGTTCCAGAACATCTATACCGCCAAAGGAGCGGGCATGATCGCCTTCGGCTCCAGTTTCCCCGGACAGATCAAGCCCATCACCATTGCTCCCGGCCAGGAGATGATTCTGCAGAAGAGTGCGTTTTTAGCTGCAGAGTCCGGTGTAGATCTTTCGATTCACTTTAACAAAAAGCTGGGAGCCGGATTGTTTGGCGGTGAAGGCTTTATTATGCAGCGCCTTTCCGGCAGAGGCACCGCGTTTGTAGAGATTGATGGCGAGTTAATCGAATACGAGCTGTCACCGGGTCAGAAGATCGTGGTGGACACTGGCAATGTGGCGGGCTTCACCCCCGGTGTTCAGATGGAGATCCAGCAGGTTCCCGGAATGAAGAACAAACTGCTGGGCGGAGAAGGATTGTTCAACACGGTACTTACCGGCCCTGGCCGCGTGTGGCTCCAGACCATGCCCATCTGTAATGTGGCAGCCTCTATCCGTCCCTATATTCCTACTGGCAATGGTTAATTGGGGCTATGGATAAAGAGAGAAAGGAAAAAAAGGTTTATCCGGTTTGGATAGACGAGACGAATCGTATCGTATCATTCAAAAATGAAGTGGGTTTCCAGAGGGTTTTATTTGCATCGCAGGAAGAAAAATTTGCGTTTGCCATCGAAAAGTGCTCCTCTGGATATCGCATCCAGTAAGGAGATATCACCAGGAAGCTCAGCATAAAAGTGTTATCCTGAAATGGTATAGGGAGGGATTTTCTTTGAAATACGCATCAGATTTTCGGGCTATCGCCCGAGACGCCCTGCGGGGCAAATGGATGATTGCGGTGATTGTCGGCCTGGTCGCCGCTTTGCTTGGCGGCGGAGGCTCAGATGGACCTCAGGTTAAATTGAATATCAGCGAAACCGGAGCCAATCTGGATTTTGCTTTTGCTGGGCAGACTGTTTATTCAACCGGCGGCGGCTTACATTCTGGTATTGGCGCATTTCTTGTGGGCAGTGCTGTATACATCGCTCTGGCGGCTATCGTCATAGCCGTCATCTACTTTGTTCTCGGAAGTATCATTCAGGTCGGCTATGCCAGATTTAACCTGGAGCTGGTGGACCGCCACGACCCTTCCTTTGACTCCCTGTTTGCATACTTCTCCTACTGGAAAACGACGGCAGTGGCCCGGCTTCTGCAAAGCCTGTATGTTCTTCTTTGGACACTGCTGCTTATCATTCCAGGAATTATTGCCGGTTACAGTTATGCGATGACAGAGTACATACTGGCGGAGCATCCGGAGTTGACGGCCAGCGAAGCCATCGACCGCTCCAAGCAGATGATGTCCGGTAACCGCTGGCGGCTTTTCTGTATGCAGTTCAGCTTCATCGGCTGGGATATTCTCAGTGCATTGACCCTCGGTATCGGTTCTTTGTGGGTACGACCCTATAAGCAGGCTGCAACAGCTGCTTTCTATCGAGAAGTGTCCGGAACTGAACAGTTCTCCAATGCCTATACCTCAGCAGAGTGAACTGTGCCATGATGAATTTAGAAAGCAATCGGAGGTGCTGACATGGTCATTTTCAAAATTACTGCTGATGATCTTCAGTGGATCGGCGGTGCGGTAGATGACCCACAGGATCTCTGCCTGCATGGTCATGTTACGGTGCAGTTCGGTGATACCATTCTCGAAGACACTGGCACCATCAGCGCCACCGCTCTGTATCTGCTGAAAACTCTGACCGAGGACAAGCTGATGGCAGAGTACGATATCCAGATGATCCCCTGCTGCGGACATACCTTTATTGCCAATGTTAACATGACCGAAGTGCAGATCAGCGGATGCGATACCGGAACAGATTGGTCTACCATCCATGAGGGCAATACCATCCGGTTTGTTCTCCCCTCCGGGCAGGAAGAGGTTGTGGCGCTTCGTGAATATCAGTACGAGGTGCTGGATTTCGCCAAGAAAGTCAAACGCTTCTATGATTCCTGCACCCCGAAGGAAATCCCGGAGAATGAGTTTGACAGGAATGGATACACGGCTTTCTGGAACGAGTGGCAGCGGCGCTATAACGAAGGACTGATGCTCCTCTCTCTGGAAACTGGCCGGGAAATGGAGCTGTCCCACGCTGGCCAACACTATTTCGTCAGCCATAAGGACGGCGAGTGGTCGCTGTACTGTGAGGAGACCAAAGAAATGCAGCTTTTCCCCGGATGGTACGCATTGTATGAAAATGCCCGACTTGGCGATAAGCTGCTCAGAGACGAGGTTGCAAATATTAGCTTTGATGATATCCTGTGAGGTACGCCTATGAAAACGATTGATTTACAGGGTATGACGAATATGGAGCTTGTCCGGGGCAGCACCGATGAATGGTACTGGTCTACGGACTACATCCATGGTGACCTTTACGAAGCGGAAGAATTGTTCCGCATGGGGCATCCGGTGCAGAGCAACAGACTGTATCTCATCCACTATCCAGATGGGGCGGTCTATGAGCCTGTCCCTGCTGTGGCTGGGCAGTATCTGGGCTATCCGGTGTATGACAACGGTGCGGTGGCACTGCTGGAAGTGAACTTCCCGGAGAGTATCATCCGTATACTGCGTTTCCGGCCAGATGAGCTGTCAGCGGTTGCACTGCTTCCACTCTCTGCTGTGAAGAACTGCTACAATCTGATGCTCCACACCGACCCTCTGATGCTGACCCGGAACTCGGACAATATGTTTGAGATCGTCTGGCCGGAGAGGACGGCATTCTCTGTTGGTGTGCGGGAATCTTTCAACTTCCGTACTGGGGATAAGCTGTACTTCAACGAATGGTTCGAGGACCCAGACTACCGGGAAGAGACCGTGGCGCGTGCTATGGATGGAACCGAGCTGGAGCGACATTCAGGCGATATCCATATCATGCCCAACGGCGACAAGTGGCTTTTGAAATGACACATATTTTACCGTCCCAACAGACGCTACATGAAGGAGCAGAACATGAACACTTACGAAGCATATAAAAACAGAGAATTTGACTTGGCCGCATTTGGCCTTGATCGCTGCGGCGGAGATTATACATATTTCTGCACACCGGTTGGAGCGGATGTTTTCGCATCTCCGGGTGTGGATGGTATCCACTATTGCATGATCGAGGGCTTTGGCGAGTTAATATTTGCCATCAGCCCCATGAATTGCCCTGGTGAGTATGTGCATCCAGTGGCCAAAAGTTTTGATGACTTCCTGCGACTGCTTTTGGTGTGTGATGGCGACGCCGCCATTGAGCAGTGCTGGCAGTGGTCTCAGGAGCAGTTCGATCAGTTTATGGGAGAGCAGCAAGTTCTTCCGGAAACCAAGGAAGCGGCTATGCGTTTAATGGAGCTGACAGGTTTGGAGCCCGCAGAGCTGCCCTACAAATACATTCGTGACTTGCAGAAGTCCTTTAACTACAAGAGTATCCCATTCAGTGAAGAATACTATGAGACCGTATCTCCAGAGGATTTGGAACAGGCAGAAGAAATTCTGTGTGAGCAGCCTGCTACCCCATGGGCTGTTTACTACGAGGAAAATTTCTGGGCAAGTCAGCATAAGAGCGAGCCTTGCGATGAAATATCTCTGGAAAAGCATTTTCAGTGGGCAGGCCGGGACTGGTACATTCCTTCCGTCTACACTTGCGAAAAGGGTATGGTGGCGGATATTCTCATGCGTGTGGATACGTCTAAACTGCAAGCTTTTATGGATAAATGGAATGTCACACCGGAAAATGAATTCCAGTTTACTCCGATGCAACGCAGACAGATGGAATTGGAAAATCCACTTGGCTTCCACTTCCGGACGGACATGACTATCAACGGGAAGCCCATACGAAGCAATCGTGGATGCTCCACAGCCTATGTGCCTTTTAGATATGAGATTGACAGACAGGAATGGGAGCCAATTTTGGACTACTACAATCTGGACAGAGCATCCTGCTGGGTGATTCAGCGCTCCTGCTTCCCTTGGATTGATGGTCAGCCCATGGACATCGTAACCATGGAAGTCACAATGAAACACCAGCCTATGTTCGCGCCTGGGGAAACCTTTGAGACAAGAGCGACCGGTGAAGTCCATACATTCCAGAATCCTACTACCGGTACTGTGCATACGCTTACTGTCCAAGAGTTTGAAGCAAAAGAAATGGATATAAAATTCCCCGGCCTTAAAGAGCGGGAATATCCACCCCACCATATCGCCATGGCTTTTTCTTTGGAACCGGAATTGTCACAGACAGAGTTTTCTATTACCGATTCTCTGCAAAGTGATGAACCTCGTGTGATACCGGGATGCACTTCTGGATATAGCTCCAAAGAAGCTGAAGCTATCGGCATTATCGGCGGAGCAGATGGCCCGACTGCAATTATTATGGGTACACCGGAAAGCAAGGGACAGCTTCATGCAGCAGTATCTCGCTTCTGCTTTGAACCATTTGATACTGTCAGATGGCAGCTTTCTTTCAAAGAAAAGCAGATTAAAGAAAAGTCTGTTGAGTTGATGTAATAGAGGCCGATTATCGGTAGCAAGGAGGCTGCCCTATGTTACTTGAGGATTTGAATAAGGCGTTGTCTGAAGTGATTATGGATTTGAAGCCTGCACCCATTCCAGATGAGGTTATTGAATTTAAAGAGGTAACGCTGGATCGTTCGGAGGTAGACAACAGTAAGTGGCTGTCCTATATCACAGCCGCGCTGGACGGTGCAAAGACATTCGAGATACACTGCTGGATCGAAGAAACCGAGTGGATTGAACTGGCACTCCAATATGGCAGTCTGAAGGACGATGACTGGCGACACGGCAAAATCATCACCGGTGATGTGACACCAGAGTTCGTGCAGATGCTTCTCGGCCAGCCGAAACCCGCTGATACGGAAATCTACAACAAAATGACCCCGTTCTTCAATATCTTTCTGGATGGCAAGTTCCAGAGCTGCCACTACGGGACGGAGTTGTACCTATAAAGGAGAGAAACGTGGTTAGCATGAAAAAGAGAATATGGAAGCGCCTTTTCATCGTGTTGCTCTGTTTGGTTATAGCCGGTGGCATTACCGTTTTCGGTATCAACGGTCATGTGAAGAAAAGTACTGCAGACCAAATCCTTTCTCCCGAAGAAGCTGCCGCACTGACGGATGTTGATTGCATCCTGGTGTTGGGTTGCTATGTCCACGACAGTGGCAGACCCAGCGATATGCTGGCGGATCGGCTCCGCAGAGGCATTGAACTGTACCAGTCCGGTGCATCACCGAAGCTGCTCATGAGCGGCGACCATGGTCAGAAGGATTACAACGAGGTCAAGGCCATGAAACTGGAGGCCATGGAAGAAGGCATCCCCTCTGAGGATATTTTCATGGATCATGCTGGCTTCTCCACCTATGAAAGTATCTTCCGGGCAAGAGATGTCTTTGCTGCTGATAAGATCATCATTGTCACGCAGGAATATCACCTCTATCGTGCGCTCCATGTTGCAAACGCCCTTGGCGTGGAGGCGTATGGTGTTGCCGCAGATTATCATACTTATGTGGGACAGGCATACCGTGAGCTGCGTGAGATACTGGCTCGGAACAAGGACTTTGCAACGAGCATTCTGAAACCTGCCCCGACGTATCTGGGTGAGGTGATTCCTGTGAGCGGTGACGGCAATCTGACAAACGATGAAGACATGGAACCGTTGCTCTCATAGGGCAAAATCCTGCAATTCTCGGATTTCGAGAGAGATTCTGAGTCTCTTGGGTGGCATTCTCGCCCTCTAAACCGTAGAATTAAGGCGAAGAAAGCAATCCACCCTGCCCATCCAAGAGGAGGATAACTATGGAAAAGAAAACTATTGGCGGCTTTATCGCCGCGTTAAGAAAAGCCAACGGCATGACACAGAAGGATCTTGCCGACCGACTGAATGTATCTGATAAGACCATTAGCCGTTGGGAGCGGGATGACGGGGACCCAGACCTGGCGGCCATCCCCGTCATGGCGGAGATCTTCGGTGTCACTTGTGATGAACTGCTTCGGGGAGAACGCAAGTCCCAGGAAGAGCGAGCCGAAGCCACCGAACAAAGCGAACCAACAGCCAAGGGTGAAAAACAAAGACAGCGTTTATTGAAGTCCACCTTTTCAAAATATCAGACCTACACCTACATCGCCATTGGCGTTTCAGTGGTGGGTATGATCGTGGCCCTGATCTGTAATCTGGCGTTCCTGCAGGCCATTCTGGGCTTCCTGCTCGGAGCCATCTTCTTTGCCGCCAGCATCGTCTGTCAGGCAGTGTTCAGCAACCGGGCGCTGCTCAGCGTAGAGGATGCTGGACTGAGCGAGACGGATCTCTCCGATTTCAAGCGGAATGTGTACTGGCTTGCGGAAAAGTCTATTGGTGTGACGGTCTGTTTTGTCGGGTTCACCTTACCATTGATGTTGGTGGATGCTTTTATGGGCCTTGGCCTTGATAGCCTGCTGCTCTTTGGCATTCCAGGCATGGTGCTGTTCCTGCTGGTCTATGCCATCATTTGCTGGAATCTGAACGGCTCACATATCCGGAAGGGTGTGTATTCTCTCGGTGAAAAGGAGTCAGAGAAATACTGGCATAACCACAACCTCAAGCGCAAGTGTGTGGTAGGCGGCGCAATCGCTTTGGCCTGCACCCTGGCCTTTCACGCCTTCGGCATGGAGATGATCTGGAGCGCCGCTAATTTGTCCCCTGGCACCACCTTCGAGGATTACGACAGCTTTGTGACCTACATGGAGCAGGATGTCCCCTATGATTATTCCTCAACCAGCCATGCAGAACACTCAGCTGTACCAATCCCGGCGGACCCGCCATCGGACTCTGTTGAGGATGAGACATGGTACGATGAAAACGGCAACGAGATCACCGAGGAGGAGGCCAGAAGAGAAACGCTGGTTGACAAGAATGGTGATGTGGTCTGTGAATACATCCGTCGCAATGATCAGGTTGCACGGGTGCGTTACGAGGCAAAGGACGGCACCGTTCTTCCAATCACAGTAATTACTGAGAGTGACAACCGGGTGGGCTGGGCAAGGCACGAAGCGGTGAACATGATCTACTGCGTGCTTTATCCCATCGAGCTGGTGGCAGCCTTCCTGGTCTATATGAAGAAACGAGCCAAGTAAAATGAAACCCGCAGGCGTAACCTGCGGGTTTCGCTTTCATTGTTTAAGATTGACTCAGTATTTCTGCGGCTGTTGCTATCTGCTCGACTGTCGGTTCCCAGTAGAACTTGATTTCCACAATACGGTTATCCCAGAACAACAGATAGGTATCCAGAACACTGTCGCTCCAGTGGACTTGATAGGCTTCATCGGCATCCCAGATAGTGGCATCCACTGGCTCATAATGGTCGGTAAAGACGAAACCATCATGCACCTCATCCTGCCGGGAGTTCAGAACCGCCTGACGGATATAGTCACGGAGGAATGTCGCCTTGATGTCGATGATGGCATAGCTCAGATTCGGCACTTCACGGGGTTCGGTATACAAGGCACGCTGCTCATATTCCGTGTAGGCAATAATACCCGTTTCCTGATGATCCATCTCTTTTGACCAGTTGCCATCAATTTCTGTTAAGTCCTCGACAGTCAAAGGCAGTGGATCATCGTAGATGTCCCATATCATTCCGTTATGCTCGTAGGTTCCAACAGCGTTTCCACCCCCGGTCAAACTAATGCCGCTGCCAATGATGACGGACACCAGGATACCAAGAGCGAGGATGGTGAGCAGGAACACGCTGCCGAGAGATACAGCCATGTTTGTGCCGCGGGATACTCCTTTTCGCCGAAGTTTCTTTTTAATCACATTGGCAGAGCAGGCAATGAGAAACATGATACCGCTCCAACAGAGACCGAAAATCAGATACTTCTTGGAACTGCCAAAGGCAAACAGGATCAGTAAGGTTGAAAATGCCAGAAGGATATAGCTCGCTCTGATGTTGCTTTTGATAGGAAGAAAGACACCATCCTCCTCAGCCATTTTCTTCGCCTTGTGTGTCCAATGGAAATAGAACCACAGTTCGTATAGGCTTGCCAGCAACAGGCAGATCCACATGGGAATCTGATATGCTTTAAGAGGACTGGAGAGATACTCAACTGGATCACGGCGGAACATACTGTATTGCATGACCATATAGTAAATGATCAAGGCGACAATCATGAGGTGCGAGAACAGAACATTCTTCCGCATGGACTTCTTTGCATTTTCGACCTGTGCCACCGGCTCTGTTTCGATGGGAACGGCGTTTTCATTCTCGTTGTAGAAAATCTGCATGACACCCCACCGTACAGCCAGCGTCCATCCATCCTGGGCGCAGAAGTCCAGCTTGGTCAGTTCGCTTTCCGTGGGGCCTGGATCAAACTCGGAGCCGTTGGGGAAATAGGTGACAGAGAAACGGAGCTTCTTTGGCTCCATGCGTTTGAATGTCCAAGTAAAGTTTCCGGGCTGATGGACCATCCATCCCTTTTCAGCCATCTCCTCCAGCTTTTCCTGAATCCTGACTTGGTCATAAAAGGAAAAGTGGCAAAGGATCTTCTTGGTGTCTTTCATGATTGCGCCCCCTTTCTGCGGATGCGGTCATAGTCGGCGGTCTGGGCCTGAAGACGCTGATACTCTTTGTCCAGCATTTGCTGACCTTTCTCTGTGATGATATAGCTGCGACGGCGTCCCTCGGCCTTCGTTTCTCTGATGACTTCCTCTTTCACAAACAACTCCAGAAGGTCGTAGAGTGTACCGGAGCCAATGGTGACGCGGCCATCTGTAAGCGTCCGTACCATTTCCAGAATGTCCATGCCACGGCACTCCTCCTGGAGACAAAGCAAAATATAAAACATCTGCTCTGTCAGTGTCTTGAACTTTTCGCGCGCCATCGTTACACCCCCTTGTTTCTCGATAATCGAGTTCTTCTGCCTCTATTATAACTCGAATATCGAGTTTGTCAATAGTGGTGTTGCAATTGAACGCTTGATTTACATTTCTGCTCCCACTTTTCACTTATCTGTGCTATCATTCAAAGAGATTTTCATGCAATGGATTTCAGTTTTTTGCGAGTAGATAGTTGAAGGGCCTTTCAAGATAATAAACCGAATGGAGGTGTTTGGATGGATGACGAACGTATCGTAGCTTTATAACGAAAAATTTTCCGGCAAAGGTCATGCGGCGCACATCTGTAAATCCTGTGCTTCTTTATCGCCGGAGAAACAAGCGGAGCAAATAACGGTAAACCGCTTACTGAATCT
>NZ_JBQKJR010000052.1:0-23491 GCF_052117165.1 Agathobaculum sp. LCP25S3_E8 | reverse complement strand
ATCTTCTTGAATTCTGGTGTGTAGCGTTTGTTTGGTATTCCTTTTGGCATAATAAAGCACCCCACTTGTTATCCAGTATATCATACTGTCTAACAAATGGGGTGCAGTTCAAAATCCGTTCCGGTTTTTTTAGTGCAGCTGCTTTATCAGCGCTTTCATTTTTTGTGCGGAGCTTTGTAATCTGCCGAGTTCTTCGGCGGACAATGGAATATCCAGCACTGCTTCCACGCCGTTTTTGCCTACGATGGAGGGCAGACCGAGGCAGATGCCGTCAACGCCATAGTGACCTTGAATCATGGAGGAGACGGGGAGGACGGAATGCTCATCGCGGACGATGGCTTCTGCAATACGGCGCACTGCCATGCCAATACCGTAGTAAGTCGCACCCTTGCTTTCGATGATGGAATAAGCAGCGTCGCGTACGTTCTCATAAATCTGATGCAGCATAGCGGTAGGATCCGTGACACCGGTGATACGACAGTAGTCATCCAAATCGACGCCGGAAATATTTGCGCTGGACCATACAGCGAGTTCGCTGTCGCCATGCTCACCGATGATGAAAGCATGCACATTGCGGCTATCTACGCCGAGCTTCTGGCCGACGCGGTATTTGAGACGCGCAGTATCCAGTACGGTACCGGAGCCGATGACATGCCCGGCTGGGAAACCGGAAAGCTGCTGCGCCATGCAGGTGAGCACATCGACGGGGTTGGAAACAATGAGCAAAACCGCGCTTTTGTTGACGGCAGTCAACTGCTCCATGATGGAAGATAAAATCACACGGTTGCGGTTGAGCAGTTCTATTCGCGTTTCGCCGGGCTTTTGGTTGGCGCCAGCCGCGATAATGATTAAACCGCATTCCGCAAGGTCAGCATATTTGCCGGCGCGCACAAAACACGGTTTGGCGAAGGAAACGCCGTGGTTGATGTCTGCGGCTTCACCTTCTGCTTTTTTGTGATTCATGTCCACCAGAACGACTTCTGAGAATAATCCGGAAACTGCCAAGGTATAGGCGCAGGTGGCACCGACAAAGCCGACACCGATTATGCCGCATTTTTGCATATTGGTCAATATGGACACATCCTTTCTTTTGAGTAGTATGTCCGTTTCCTGTTGGAAAAAACACGAATGTATGATAAGATATATCATATCGAACTGATTCAAGGAGCGTATGAAAATGAAACAGTGGTTTCGTACTGTATTGGCCGGAGCGTTACTGGCCGGTTCGTTGATGGTTTCGGCTGCCGCCGCGAATTATACAGCGTGTGCCGAGCATCTGAAAGACCTTGGTTTATTTGAGGGAACTGCGCAGGGATATGAGCTGGATCGTGCGCCGACGCGCGGTGAGGCGGCAGCCATGCTGGTGCGTTTGCTGGGAGCGGAGCAGAATGCATTGACACTCGAATATTCTGCACCGTTTACCGATTTGCAGAACTGGGAAAAGCCTTATGTGCAGTACCTATATGATATTGGTGCAACCACGGGGGTATCGGCAACAGCATTTGCGCCGGAAGCGCCTTGCACTGCACAAATGTATGCTGCATTTGTCTTGCGTGCGCTCGGATATACCGAGGCGGACGGGGATTTTGCCTATGCCGATGTAGATGATTTTGCGCAGCAAATCGGATTATATGAAGCGGCTGTTATAGATACAGAAGATTTTCTGCGTGATGATGTGGCGGCCGCAAGCTATACCGCGCTTTCGCTGATTCCAAAGGGAAGTGAGCAAACGTTGTTGGAACAGCTGGTCGAGAATGGTGCGGTGGATGCACAGATGGCAAAGTCATATCAGACATTGTTCAATACATATACGCAGTATCGCACGGCAACGGCAGATATGGCAACATTGAAGCAAATTTCTGTACATGGCGGATTAGAGGCGGCACTTTCGGAGAAAGGGACGAGCAGTCTGACTGTGCGAACAGAGGACTACACTACGGTGAACCGTGTGGATGGCACGGCGATTGCCGAGGGAAGCATTACGCTGGAATCGCCTAACGTGGATGCGTATTCGCAGACCTATTCTATGAATGCAGCGGAACAGGCTGATCATGTGCGCGCTGCGCTGCTGTATGGATATGATCCGGTTCCGCTGGCTCTTGTGGATTCATTGAAGCGGTCGGGGAGTGATTGGACTTTCTCGTTTACTGTTCTCCCTGCGCAGTATGAGGGATATTTGTGGGCGCTGTCGCGTGTCGGCGTAGCGTTAGATCAAGTGGGAGATGCGGTGCTGGTGCAGACCGTGCAGAATGGGCGGATTACATCGCAGATATTGCGCGTCAAGCAGGCGAAAGATGAAGCGGAACTGCAGGCAGTGCTGACTGCAGAATTGGATGAAGTCGGCTAAGACTTTTTTCAGACGGTAGCCGTTGGACAGTAGGGGATACTCCTTTCTGCCCAACGGCTTTTTGTTTGCATACAAAAACACCCTGCCGGTCGGCAGGGTGTTTCTTCATTAAAGATTACTGCTTATTCTTGATGTACTCATCCATCGCCGCGGCAGCGCGCTTGCCCGCGCCCATGGCGAGAATGACGGTTGCCGCACCGGTGACTGCGTCGCCGCCGGCAAATACGCCATCCTTGGACGTGATGCCGTGCTCGTCATCAGCAATGATGCAGCCCTTGCGATTGGTGTCCAGGCCTGGAGTTGTGTGACGGATCAGCGGATTCGGACTAGTGCCAATCGCTGCGATAACGCAGTCCAAATCGAGCGTGAACTCCGAACCTTCGACCGGAACCGGACGGCGACGACCGGACTCATCAGGCTCACCCAGTTCCATCTGCTGGCATTTCATGCCGGTCACGTTGTAGTTCTCGTCCGACAGCACTTCAAGTGGTGCTGTCAGGAACTTGAAGATAATACCTTCTTCCTTGGCGTGGTGGATTTCCTCCAGACGGGCGGGCAGTTCTTTCTCGGAACGGCGGTAAACGATGTAAACATCTTCCGCACCCATACGCTTAGCGCAACGCGCCGCGTCCATGGCAACATTGCCGCCACCGACAACTGCGACCTTGTGCGCGTGGAAAATCGGTGTGTCTGAACCTTCCTGATATGCTTTCATCAGATTGATGCGGGTCAGATATTCGTTAGCCGAGTAAACGCCGTTGGCATTTTCACCCGGCACGCCCAGAAAGGACGGCAGACCAGCGCCCGAACCGACAAAAATCGCTTCGTAGCCATCCTCGAACAGCTCGTCGATGGTCTCAGAGCGACCGACAACAAAGTTGAGCACAAATTCAACGCCGAGGTCTTTGAGCGTGTCGATCTCCTTCTGCACGATCTCCTTAGGCAGACGGAATTCCGGAATGCCATACATCAGTACGCCGCCCGCAGTGTGCAACGCTTCAAATACGGTCACTTCGTAACCCATGCGCGCCAGATCGCCAGCGCAGGTGAGGCCGGCAGGACCAGCGCCGACGATGGCGCACTTATGGCCGTTGGAAGCGGGCTTCGCCGATTTCTCTTCACCATGCTCGCGCGCATAGTCAGCGACAAAACGCTCCAGACGGCCGATGGCAACCGGCTCACCCTTGATGCCGCGTACGCACTTCTGCTCGCACTGAGTCTCCTGCGGGCACACACGACCGCAGACAGCGGGCAGGGCAGAGGTCTCCTTGATCTTGGCGGCAGCTTCGAGGAACTTGCCCTCGGCGACCAGTGCAATGAACTCAGGGATTTTGACCTGTACCGGGCAGCCGGTGATGCAGGGCTTATGCTTGCAGTTCAAGCAACGCTGTGCTTCCTCGATCGCCATCTCCAGCGTGTAGCCAAGCGTCACTTCATCAAAATTCTTATTGCGCACGTCCGGCGCCTGCTCGGGCATGGGCATTTTGTTCGGATTCATATTCGGCATTGTTACTTGACCTCCATCTTGAACAGGTTGCAGTGCTCCTCGCGGCGTTCTACTGCCTGCTTTTCCTGTGCCTTGTACATCGCGCCGCGACGCATTGCACTGTCAAAATCAACAAGATGGCCGTCAAAGTCCGGGCCGTCAACGCAGGCGAACTTGGTTTCACCGCCGACCGTCAGGCGGCAGCCGCCGCACATGCCGGTGCCGTCAACCATGATAGTGTTCATCGAGACGATGGTCTTGATGCCGTAGGGGCGGGTGACCTCGGAAACAAACTTCATCATGATCATCGGGCCGATCGCGATGACCGCGTCATACTGGTTGCCTGCGTCAATCAGTTCCTTGAGTTTGTCAGTCACAAAGCCCTTGTGACCATTGGAACCGTCATCGGTCATAATATAAAGGTTGGTGGAAGCGGCCTTCATTTCTTCCTCGAGGATAACAATGTCCTTGTTGCGGAAACCTGCAATCAGATCGACTTCGCAGCCCATCTCATGTAGTTTCTTTGCCTGCGGGTAAGCAATCGCGCAGCCAAGACCGCCGCCGACTACTGCAACCTTCTTGAGGCCTTCCAGCTCACTTGCTTTGCCCAGCGGGCCGACAAAGTCGTGCAGGCAGTCGCCCTCATTCAGCGCGCCGAGCGCCATCGTGGTTGCGCCGACCTCCTGGAAAATGATTGTGACCGCACCCGTCTCACGGTTATAGTCCGCAATGGTGAGCGGAATGCGCTCGCCGTCCTCGCTGACGCGCAGGATGATGAACTGGCCAGGCTCGGCCTTGCGCGCCACGTGCGGCGCGTCAATCACCATCAGCTTGGTATTCGCGTTCAGCGTCTGCTTTTTCAAAATCTGATACACTAAATTTCGTACCTCCTTGCGTTTATCGCATCGAACACATCTATTATACTGTTAATATAGGCTGAACGCAAGGAGAAATCCGAACGGAAAGACAGATGTTTTTGCCTGAAAGACAGCATGAATTAGTAATTCAACACAATAGTATCACCGGAAACGAAGCCCTGACACGGACCGTAGCGTACAGCATGCCAGTCAGCCTGACGGCCGAGCACCACAAGTTGCGCGCCGCATGGCACACTGCCGACAATTGCTGCGTGGGAGGACGGTTTTGCGTAGATGGAGACAACGCCGGAATGGGATTCCGCAGTCGCAGTCGTGCCGTGCGGATGTTTGCCGGTAAGTTGTGGAGACGGGAGAGGATATGTATGGTAACGCATGGGGATGACCTCCTATAAAATAAGGTATTGTCAAGCTATGCAGGCAGGGGGAAAAAGGTCACAGAGCAAATTTGTTGTGGATATGACGAAAAGCGATGGGATTTTTGTTGTGTTTTTGCTGATTTAGAGGTTGAATTTTTAAACAGGCCCATGTATAATAAATCTTGCTTGAAATGTCCGGTTTGTAAGACCGGCGATTAGGAGGAGAGAAAACAATGAAAAAGCTTTCTATTGCGATGCTGAGCATGCTGCTGGCAGGCTCGATGCTGCTGACCGGCTGCGGCGGCGGCAACAATGCAGAGACTACGGATAATGGTCAGGATGACAGCAATACTGCGGAAACCAGCACGGATTACAAGCTGGCTGTAGATGGCACGCTGACCATGGCAACCAATGCATTCTTTGAGCCGTATGAGTACTACGAGGGCGAAGAGATTGTCGGTATTGACGCTGAGGTTGGCAAGGCGATTGCCGATAAGCTCGGTTTGAACTTTACCATTTCCGATATGGAGTTTGATTCGATTATCACCGCGGTTTCGTCTGGTAAGGCGGATATGGGGATGGCCGGCATGACCGTTACCCCGGATCGAGAGAAGAACGTAGATTTCTCGCGCACTTATGCAACCGGCGTGCAGTCCATCATCGTTCCCGAGGGTTCCGACATTACATCTCCGGATGATCTGGCAGGCAAAAAGATCGGTGTGCAGCAGGGCACTACGGGCGACCTGTACTGCACCGATGACTTTGGCGAAGAGGCAATGAGCCGTTACAGCAAGGGCACGGACGCAATCATGGCGCTGACGCAGGGCAAGATTGACTGCGTCGTTATCGATAATGCTCCGGCACAGAAGTATGTGGAAGCAAACGAGGGCCTGAAGATTCTGGATACCGCTTATGCGGAAGAGGATTACGCAATTGCGTTTGCAAAGGACAACACCGCGCTGAAGGATGCGGTTGACGCTGCTCTGGGCGAGCTTATCGAGGATGGCACGGTTCAGTCGATTATTGATAAGTATATCACGGCGGACTAAGTGAGCAAACAAGCTGTGGGGACGGCCTGCAATGGCCGCCCCCTCTGCGCATTTTGATAAATAAAAAGGGGGATTGTGCCGGTGTCAGAATTTATCCAATGGTTTCAGGAACAGTTTTATCAGACCTTCATTGAGGGTGACCGGTGGTACATTTATTTTGCCAAAGGCCTTGGCACCACGTTGGAGGTTACGGTCGGGGCGCTGATTCTCGGCGTTGTAATCGGTGTGTGTATCGCAATCATTCGATCGGCCTATGATTCGCAGCGTGTACACTGGCGTGGTCTAGGCGGTATACTGCTCGGACTGGGTAATCTTATCTGTAAGATATATCTGACAGTTATTCGTGGTACGCCCAGCACGGTGCAGCTCCTGATCATGTATTTTATTATTTTCGGTTCCTCGCAGAACATGATTGCAGCGGCGATTATCTCCTTTGGTGTCAATTCCGGTGCTTATGTGGCGGAAATTGTTCGTTCTGGTATTATGTCGATTAACAAGGGACAGATGGAAGCGGGCCGGTCGCTGGGATTGAATTATGCGGCTACCATGCGCTATATTATCATCCCGCAGGCGATCAAGAACATTCTGCCGGCATTGGGCAACGAACTCATTACGCTGCTCAAGGAGACTTCGATTTGTACGGTTATCGGTTTGATGGATCTGACTAAGGGTGCAATGATTGTGCAGAGCCGCACCTACGCGCCGTGGATGCCGTATCTGTCGATTGCGGTTATTTATCTGGTGATGGTATTGATTTTGACCAAGCTGCTCGGTATTCTGGAAAGGAGGCTGCGCGCAAGTGATCAGCGTTAAGAACTTACACAAATCCTTTGGCGATCACAAAGTTTTGATCGATGTGAATGAACATATCGAGAAGGGTGAAAAGGTCGTTATCATCGGGCCGTCCGGCTCGGGTAAATCCACCTTTCTGCGCTGTCTGAATCTGCTGGAAGAGCCGACAAGCGGTGAGATTGTTTTCGAGGGGCAGAATATCACCTCGAAGCAGACAGACATCAACTTGGTGCGCCGCAAGATGGGCATGGTGTTTCAGCAATTTAACCTGTTTCCGCATCTGACAGTGAAGGAAAATATCAAACTCGCTCCTGTCAAACTGAAGGTGATGACAGATGCGGAAGCGGACAAGCGTGCCATGGAGTTGCTTGCGCGTGTTGGTTTGCCGGACAAGGCTGACAGCTATCCGATTCAGCTTTCCGGAGGCCAGCAGCAGCGTATTGCGATTGCGCGTGCGCTGGCGATGAATCCGGATGTAATGCTCTTTGACGAGCCGACATCGGCACTTGACCCGGAGATGGTCGGCGAGGTTCTGGAGATTATGAAGGAATTGGCGGACGACGGCATGACGATGGTCGTGGTGACGCACGAAATGGGCTTTGCTCGTGAAGTGGGTACCCGCGTGCTGTTTATGGACGGCGGCAATATTGTCGAGCAAAATGAGCCGAAGGCTTTCTTTGAACATCCGCAAAATCCGCGTTTGAGGGATTTTTTGTCCAAAGTGTTGTAAAAATCAAAAAAGCGGACGGTGAAAACCGTCCGCTTTTTATACAAAAACAACCTTGACGTATTGTAGAAAAACATGGTATAATAAAACGCTTACAAAATCGTGGAAGAATTCCCGATTCCTAACTACATGTTAGCACGGTCTGCAAGAGAATGCAAGACCAAAAACAATATTTTCGCAACGCCGCCGGGCGTATCAACACCAACACAGCCGAAAGAAACGGAGTGATCAAAGCACATGAAGGTGAAAGACGTACAGCACGGCAAAACCACACGAAAGAGCTTTGCGCGCATCAATGAGATTTTGGAGATGCCGAATCTGATTGAGGTGCAGAAAAAGTCGTATCAGTGGTTCCTCGATGAGGGACTGCGTGAGGTTTTTGCCGACACCGCGTCCATCACGGACTACACCGGCAATCTGGAGCTTTCCTTCCTCGATTATTCGATGGACGAGGAGCCGAAGTACAGCGTCGAAGAGTGCAAGGCGAGAGATGCCACATATGCTTCGCCCCTTAAGGTGCGTATGCGCCTGCGCAACAAGGAGACCGGTGAGATCAAGGAACAGGAAATCTTTATGGGTGACTTCCCGAAGATGACCGATTCCGCGACCTTCATCATCAACGGTGCAGAGCGCGCCATCGTGTCGCAGTTGGTTCGTTCGCCTGGTGTGTACTACGGCAAGGAGTACGACAAGACTGACAAGATGATTCTGTCTGCAACGGTAATCCCGTACCGCGGCGCATGGCTCGAGTATGAGACCGACGCAAATGACGTGTTCTATGTTCGTATTGATAAAAACCGTAAGATTCCGATTACGAGCTTTATCCGTGCCATCGGTGTTAAGACTGATGCGGAAATCAAGGAGCTGTTCGGTGAGGACCCGCTGATTCTGGCGACGCTGGACAAGGATCCGGCGCATACCTCGGATGAGGCACTCATTGAAATTTACAAGAAGATGCGTCCGGGTGAGCCGCCTTCTGTTGAGTCGGCAACCAGCTTGATGGACGCGATGTTCTTCGATATGCGCCGCTATGACATTTCTGCGGTTGGCCGGTATAAGTACAACAAGAAGCTGGACATTGCCCGCCGCATCACCGGCCATAAGCTGCTCAGCACTGCGGTTGACCCGATGACCGGTGAAGTTCTGGCCGAAGAGAATGAGGTGCTCGGCCGTGATAAGGCACGCCTGTTGTCGCGTCGTGGCGTCAACCATGTGACGATTGAGTCCGGTGAGGGCACAGCGGTCAAGGTGTTCGGCAATGGCATGGTCGATATCGATGATTTCAGCGACTATACCGGTTTTTCGGCTGAAGAGCTGGGCGTGAAGGAAAAGGTTCGCTTCTCTGTTCTCAAGGAGATCATTGATTCGGGCGTTTCGGGTGAAGAGATGAAAAAGACCATCACCACCCGCATGCACGACCTCATCCCGAAGACGATCATCGTTGACGATATGCTGGCCTCCATTTGCTATCTGCTGGGCCTGGGTCACGGCATCGGTACAACCGATGATATTGACCATCTGGGCAACCGTCGTCTGCGCTGCGTAGGCGAGCTGCTCCAGAACCAGTTCCGCATCGGCTTCAGCCGTATGGAGCGTGTCATTCGTGAGCGCATGACCATTCAGGATCTGGATATCGTGACGCCGCAGAGCTTGATCAACATTCGTCCTGTAACAGCAGCTATCAAGGAATTCTTCGGTTCCTCTCCGCTGTCGCAGTTCATGGATCAGAACAACCCGCTGGCAGAGCTGACACACAAGCGCCGTATGTCTGCGCTTGGTCCCGGCGGTCTGTCGCGTGACCGTGCATCCTTCGAAGTGCGTGACGTACACTATTCGCACTATGGTCGTCTGTGCCCGATTGAGACGCCTGAAGGTCCGAACATCGGTCTGATTTCTTATCTGGCGACCTATGCTCGCATCAATGACTTCGGCTTTATTGAAGCGCCGTACCGCATCATTGATAAGGAGCATGGCCGTGTGACCGATCAGGTACAGTATATGACGGCGGACGTCGAGGACGAATATATCGTCTGTCAGGCGACCGAGCCGATTGATGAAGACGGCTATCTGCTCAATGAGCGTGTTACCTGCCGTATGCGTGACGAATTTGTTGAGGTCGACCGCAAGGACGTTGACCTGATGGACGTTTCGCCCCGCATGATGGTTTCGGTTGCGACGGCGTTCATTCCGTTCCTCGATCATGACGACGCAAACCGCGCACTTATGGGTGCGAACATGCAGCGTCAGGCGGTTCCGCTGCTCAAGACCGAGGCGCCGGTTGTTGCAACCGGTATGGAGTATAAGGCTGCGGTTGACTCCGGTACGATTCCGCTGGCGGAGGGAGACGGTGTTATTACCCGTGTAACCGCACGCGAAGTCATGGTTCAGTATGATAACGGTGAGGAAAAGACCTATCACCTGACTAAATTCCTGCGCTCCAACCAGTCCACCTGTATTAACATGCGCCCGATCGTTGATTTGGGTGAGCGCGTTAAGAAGGGCGATGTGCTGGCGGATGGTCCTTCCACCGATAAGGGTGAAATCGCGCTTGGTAAGAATGCGTTGATCGGCTTTATGACTTGGGAAGGTTACAACTACGAGGATGCCGTTCTGCTCAATGAGCGTCTGGTACGTGACGATGTTTACACCTCGATTCACATTGAGGAGTATGAGTCCGAATCCCGTGATACCAAACTAGGGCCGGAAGAGATTACCCGTGATATTCCGAATGTCGGTGAGGATGCGCTGCGCAACCTTGAAGAGCGCGGTATTATCCGCGTAGGCGCTGAGGTGCAGGCGGGCGATATTCTGGTGGGTAAGGTTACGCCCAAGGGAGAAACCGAACTGACCGCGGAAGAGCGCCTGCTGCGCGCGATTTTCGGTGAGAAGGCGCGCGAAGTGCGTGACACTTCGCTGCGTGCGCCGCACGGCGAGAGCGGTATTGTAGTTGACGTGAAGGTGTTCACCCGTGAAAACGGCGATGAGCTGAGCCCGGGTGTCAACATGGTAGTCCGTGTGTATATTGCACAGAAGCGTAAGATTTCGGTCGGCGATAAGATGGCGGGCCGTCACGGTAACAAGGGTGTTGTTTCCCGCATTCTGCCGCAGGAGGATATGCCGTTCCTCGAGGATGGCCGTCCGCTCGATATCGTTCTGAACCCCTTGGGCGTGCCGTCTCGTATGAACATCGGTCAGGTGCTCGAAGTGCATCTGGGCTTTGCGGCAAAGAAGCTCGGCTGGAAGGTCGAGACGCCGGTATTCGACGGTGCAACACTGGATGATATCAAGGAAACTTTGGTTGCTGCGGGTGTCGACGAAGACGGTAAGAGCGTTGTTTATGACGGTCGTACCGGTGAGAAGTTTGATAACCGCGTAACCGTCGGTTATATGTATTACCTCAAGCTGCACCATCTGGTTGACGATAAGATTCATGCCCGTTCCACTGGCCCGTACTCGCTGGTTACCCAGCAGCCGCTCGGCGGTAAGGCGCAGTTCGGTGGCCAGCGCTTCGGTGAGATGGAAGTTTGGGCCCTCGAGGCATACGGCGCAGCCTATACCTTGCAGGAAATCCTGACGGTCAAGTCGGACGATATCACCGGTCGTGTCAAGACCTATGAGGCAATCGTTAAGGGTCACAACGTGCCGCAGCCGGGTGTGCCGGAGTCGTTCAAGGTTCTGGTTAAGGAGCTTCAGTCGCTGTGCTTGGATATTCAGGTGCTCGATGAAAATATGGAAGTTATCGAACTGGCCGAGGATGATGAGGATGAGGCGGATTTCATCCGTCCGATGGAGCAGGCTGTTTCGGGCGCGGATGAAGAATTTACTGCTGCCGGCTTTGGCATCAACGATGCTGAGGAAGGCGATACCGATCTCTTTGCACTGGATAGCGCCGTCGAGGATGGCGATGATGCCGTGGATGATTTTGATGATGGCCTGAGCGAGTGAGAAGAAAGGACAACAAAATCATCTGTGAATAGGGAAGGAGCATCTTAAAATATATGGGATATCATACGTTTAACGCCATTAAGATCGGTCTGGCCTCTCCTGACCTGATCCGTCAGTGGTCGTACGGTGAAGTTAAAAAGCCCGAAACTATCAACTACCGCACGCTCAAGCCGGAAAAAGACGGCCTGTTCTGTGAGCGCATCTTTGGCCCAACGAAAGACTGGGAATGCCACTGCGGCAAGTATAAGAAAGTCCGCTTCAAGGGCAAGATCTGCGATAAGTGCGGTGTAGAAGTCACTCGTGCCAAGGTACGTCGTGAGCGCATGGGCCACATCGAGTTGGCCGCGCCTGTATCGCACATCTGGTACTTCAAGGGTATTCCGTCGCGCATGGGCCTGATTCTGGACATCAGCCCGCGCGTGCTGGAAAAGGTTCTGTACTTTGCAAACTATATTGTGATTGATCCAGGCGATACGCCGCTGATGAAGAAGCAGATTCTGACTGAGGCAGAGTACCGCGATATGCGCGAGAAGTATGAGGATGACTTCCGCGCCGGTATGGGTGCGGAGGCCATCAAGGAACTGTTGGCAGAGCTGGATCTGGAGCAGCTTTCCAAGGAGCTGACTGCTGAGCTGCGCGAGTCCTCCGGTCAGAAGCGTCTGCGCATCATCAAGCGTCTTGAGGTTGTCGAGTCGTTCCGTTTGTCGCATAATCGTCCTGAGTGGATGATTATGGATGTGGTTCCGGTCATTCCGCCGGAAATCCGTCCGATGGTACAGCTGGACGGCGGCCGCTTTGCAACGAGCGACTTAAACGACCTGTATCGCCGTGTTATTAACCGTAATAACCGTCTCAAGCGTCTTCTGGAGCTGGGTGCGCCGGATATCATCGTGCGCAACGAGAAGCGCATGTTGCAGGAAGCGGTTGACGCACTGATCGACAATGGCCGCCGCGGCCGTCCGGTCACCGGTCCGAACAACCGTGCGCTGAAGTCTCTGTCTGATATGCTGAAGGGCAAACAGGGTCGCTTCCGTCAGAACCTGCTCGGTAAGCGCGTTGACTATTCCGGTCGTTCGGTTATCGTCGTCGGTCCGGATCTTAAAATTTATCAGTGCGGTCTGCCGAAGGAAATGGCGCTCGAGCTGTTCAAGCCGTTCGTGATGAAAAAGCTGGTTGAGGACGGCGCGGCATCCAATATTAAATCTGCAAAGAAGATGGTAGAGCGCGCCAAGCCCGAGGTTTGGGATGTGCTCGAGGGCATTATTAAGGGCCATCCGGTTATGCTGAACCGTGCGCCGACACTGCACCGTCTGGGTATTCAGGCGTTTGAGCCGGTGCTGGTTGAGGGTCGTGCCATCCGTCTGCATCCGCTCGTATGTACGGCGTTCAACGCTGACTTTGACGGCGACCAGATGGCGGTACACGTGCCGCTGTCCGCTGAGGCACAGGCTGAGGCGCGTCTGCTGATGCTGTCGGCAAATAACCTGCTCAAACCGCAGGATGGTAAGCCGGTTACTATTCCGTCGCAGGATATGGTGCTTGGTTCTTACTATCTGACCATTGACCGCGATACCGAGCCGGGTGCCGGCAAGGTGTTCCGCGATCCGGATGAAGCGTTGATGGCATATACGGAAGGCATTGTTGGTATTCACGCGCCGATCAAGGTGCGTATGACGCGTGAAATCGGCGGCAAGCAGGTTTCGAAAATTGTCGATGCAACGCCGGGCCGTCTGATCTTCAACGAGCGTATTCCGCAGGATCTGGGTTTTGTAGATCGTTCCGATCCGGAAAAGATACTGGATCTGGAAATTATGATGACCTGCGGTAAGAAAGAGCTTGGAAAGATCATTGACAAGTGCATTCACGTGCATGGCTTCAATAAGACCGCAGAGGTGCTTGACGCAATCAAGGCGATGGGCTACAAGTACTCGACTAAGGGCGCGTTGACGGTTGCGGTTGCCGATATGCTGGTGCCGGAGGATAAGGCAACCTTGATTCATGAGTCTGAGCAGCAGGTTGCGAAGATTGACAAGAAGTATAAGCGTGGCTTTATTACCGATGACGAACGTTATCGCCTGACGGTTGCCGAGTGGGAATCCACTACCAAAAAGGTTACTGCGAAGCTACAGGAGAACATGCGTGAGCAGCGGTTTAACCCGATTCACATGATGGCGGATTCCGGTGCGCGTGGTTCTATTAACCAGATTCGTCAGCTGGCCGGTATGCGCGGTCTGATGGCATCCACCTCCGGTAAAACCATCGAGATCCCGATCAAGTCCAACTTCCGTGAGGGCCTGTCGGTTTTGGAATACTTTATTTCTGCGCGTGGTGCGCGTAAGGGTCTGGCCGATACCGCGCTTCGTACCGCGGACTCCGGTTATTTGACCCGTCGTCTGGTTGACGTTTCGCAGGATGTCATCATCCGCGAGGAGGACTGCGGCGCAACGAAGGGCATCTGGGTTGAGGATATTAAGGAAGGCAATCAGATCATCGAGCCGCTGCGTGAGCGTCTGCTCGGTCGTTATCCGGTGGACGATATCTGCCATCCGGAGACCGGCGAAGTGATCGTACCCAAATCCCGTATGATGAACGAAGCGGATGCGGACGCGGTTCTCGCGGCAGGCATCACTCGTGTTCAGATTCGTTCGGTTCTGGAATGCCGCGCACGCAAGGGTGTTTGCAGCCATTGCTATGGCATCAACCTGGCAATGGGTACCCCGGTCGGCAAGGGAGAAGCGGTTGGTATCATTGCTGCGCAGTCCATCGGTGAGCCGGGTACGCAGCTGACCATGCGTACGTTCCACACCGGCGGCGTTGCTGGTTCGGATATTACGCAGGGTCTTCCGCGAGTTGAAGAGTTATTTGAGGCACGTAAACCGAAGAAGGCGGCGACGTTGGCTGAAATCAGCGGTGTTGTAAGCATTGAGGAATCCAAGCGTACAACAGTCAAGACAGTTAATGTTGTCAATCCGCAGACTGGCGATATGCGCTCCTATCAGCTGGCATCTTCGTCTGGTATCCGCGTAACGGACGGTCAGGAAGTGCCGCAGGGCTTCCAGCTCAACGAAGGCTCGCTCAATCCGCATGATATTCTGCGTGTACTTGACCCGCGCGCGGTGCACGACTACGAGATCAAAGAAGTACAGAAGGTTTACCGTCAGCAAGGCGTTGATATCAACGATAAGCACATCGAGGTTATCGTGCGTCAGATGATGCGTAAGGTACGCGTTGAGGACGCTGGCGACGCAGAAGTGCTGCCGGGTTCTGTGATGGATCTGCTCGAGTTTGAGGACTATAACCAGAAGGTACAGGATCGCATTGATGCGGGCGAAGAAGGTCTGCGTCTGGCGGTTGCGGAACCGACGCTCATGGGTATTACCAAGGCATCTCTGGCAACCGATTCATGGATGTCGGCCGCTTCCTTCCAGGAGACCACTCGCGTACTGACCGATGCCGCAATTAAGGGCAAGGTTGATCCGCTGATGGGTCTGAAGGAAAACGTCATCATCGGTAAGCTCATTCCGGCGGGTTCCGGTGTGACCGAGTACTGCGATGGCCATTACGAGCAGACGGTTGATCTGGATTAATAGTCGGCTCACTAAAATAATGGTATAAAAAGTAGGGAACAGGGGAATGCTGTAAGGCGTTCCCCTGTTTTGGCAGCTTCATAAATTGATAAATGCGTAGAGAAGTCGTGCATTCGATTGGCAATGGTAAAATTCGAACAAAAATGAAGAAAAACTCCGTAAAAATGCTTGACTTCCAAAAGGAAAAGACTTATACTAATGAAGTATGCCGTATAGGAGGGTTAGTATGCTTTCAGAACTTCGCGCGGCGCACAAGGTTATCGGCGTGAAACAATCGAAAAAAGCCATTCGAGACGGCAAAGCCCAAGAGGTTTTTGTAGCGCTCGATGCTGAAAAACGTGTGGTTGGTCCGGTTTATGAGCTTTGCAGCGAAACGGATACCAAACTCACGGAGATCACCACCATGACCGAGCTTGGCGATGCAGCCGGTATTGATGTCGGTGCGGCGGTCGTGACGGTTTTGCGCTAAGCTGTTTTGTTGAATTGCGCACAAAGCGCTTTTCATAAATATCTTTGAAAGAAGGAGGAAATAAAATGCCAACTTTTAACCAACTCGTCCGTAAGGGTCGCGAGGCAGTCGTTTACAAATCTACGGCACCGGCTCTGCAGGTAGGCTACAATTCTCAGAAGAAGAAGGCCACCGATCAGTCCGCTCCGCAGAAGCGCGGCGTCTGCACGACGGTTAAAACCATGACGCCGAAGAAGCCGAACTCTGCGCTTCGTAAGGTTGCTCGTGTAAAGCTGACCAACCAGATGGAAGTTTCCGCTTACATCCCGGGCGAAGGTCATAACCTGCAGGAGCACTCTGTTGTTATGGTTCGCGGTGGCCGTGTTAAGGACCTTCCTGGTGTCCGTTACCACATCATCCGCGGCACGCTGGATACCCAGGGTGTAGCCAACCGCCGTCAGGCTCGTTCCAAGTACGGCGCGAAGCGTCCGAAGGCCGGCAAGTAATTTTGCCACCCACAAGGTTTTGCGAGAATTAAAAGTTTTCAGCAAAGCACTCATGCTTTGTCTGAGGCGTTTTATATCCGATTTATCTAATAAAACGGGTATTTACCTCGGACAGGCATTACAACGGCTGTCACCAAGGCACGCCGGAGTACCTATGAAATCAAATTATTTTGAAGGAGGGAAGTAAAGTGCCAAGAAGAGGTAATGTCCCCAAGAGAGACGTTCTGCCCGATCCGCTTTATAATTCCAAGCTCGTCACCAAGCTGGTAAACTCTATCATGCTTGACGGCAAGAAGGGCGTATCGCAGAAGGTTGTTTATGGTGCTTTCGATATCGTCCGTGAAAAGACCGGACGTGAACCGCTGGAGGTTTTCACCGAAGCGATGGAGAACATCATGCCGTCGCTGGAAGTTAAGGCGCGCCGTGTAGGCGGTGCTACCTATCAGGTACCGATGGAAGTGCGTCCGGAGCGTCGTCAGACTCTGGGCCTGCGCTGGATCACCAAGTATGCCCGTGCTCGTTCTGAAAAGACCATGCGCGAGCGTCTGGCTGGCGAGATCATGGATGCCTGCAACAATCTGGGCGGTGCTGTCAAGAAGCGCGAGGATACGCACAAGATGGCGGAAGCAAACAAGGCGTTTGCGCACTACCGTTATTAATCTGCGATCCGCTGAGCGTTTGAAAGGAGAGCAATATGCCTAGAGAATATTCCCTGGAAAGAACCAGAAATATCGGCATCATGGCGCACATCGACGCCGGTAAGACTACTACCACCGAGCGTATTCTGTATTACACCGGTGTAAATCACAAAATTGGCGATACCCACGACGGTACCGCCACCATGGACTGGATGGAGCAGGAGCAGGAGCGCGGTATTACCATTACCTCCGCTGCTACCACCTGTCACTGGTCGGGCTCCCAGCATCAGTTCCCGGAGCACCGTATCAATATCATTGACACCCCGGGCCACGTTGACTTTACCGTAGAAGTAGAGCGCTCTCTGCGCGTTCTGGACGGTTCTGTTACCGTATTCTGTGCCAAGGGCGGCGTTGAGCCTCAGTCAGAGACTGTATGGCATCAGGCCGACAAGTACAAGGTACCGCGTATGGCGTTCGTCAACAAGATGGACATCATGGGCGCAGACTTCTTTAACGTTGTCGGTATGATGAAGGATCGCCTCAAGTGTAATGCGGTTCCGATTCAGCTGCCGATTGGCGTTGAGGATAGCTTCAAGGGTATCATTGACCTGATTACCATGCGTGCAGAGGTTTATTATGATGACCTCGGCAAGGATGTTCGCGATGAGGACATCCCGGCTGATATGATGGATCAGGCGAAGGAGTATCATGACGCGCTGTGGGAAGCAGTTGCCGAGCTGGATGAGGAACTCATGATGAAGTACCTCGAAGGCGAAGAACTGACCATTCCGGAAGTGAAGGCTGCGATTCGTAAGGGCACGATTTCTAATGAGATCGTTCCGGTACTCTGTGGTACTGCTTACCGCAACAAGGGCGTTCAGCCCTTGCTTGATGCAGTTATCGAGTATATGCCTGCTCCGACCGACATCCCGGACATCAAGGGTATCAACCCGAAGACCGAAGAGGAGGATTCCCGTCCGTCTTCTGACGAGGCGCCGTTCTCCGCTCTTGCGTTTAAGATTGCAACCGACCCGTTTGTTGGTCGTTTGACATTCTTCCGCGTTTACTCCGGTACGATCACCGCCGGTTCTTCGGTCCTTAACGCGACCAAGGATCAGCGTGAGCGTCTGGGTCGTATTCTTCAGATGCACGCAAATCATCGTCAGGATATCGATTGCGTATATTCCGGCGATATTGCTGCGGGTATCGGCTTCAAGAACACTACCACGGGCGATACGCTCTGTGATGAAAAGCATCCGATTATCCTCGAGTCCATGGAGTTCCCGGACCCGGTTATCCGTGTTGCGATTGAGCCCAAGACCAAGGCTGGTCAGGAGAAGATGGGCATTGCGCTGGCAAAGCTGGCGGAAGAAGACCCGACCTTCAAGACCTACACCGATGAGGAAACCGGCCAGACCATTATCGCTGGTATGGGTGAGTTGCATCTGGAAATCATCGTTGACCGCCTGCTGCGTGAATTTAAGGTGGAAGCCAACGTAGGTTCGCCTCAGGTTGCTTATAAGGAAACCATCCGCCGTTCTGCTGATGTGGATCAGAAATATGCACGTCAGTCCGGTGGTAAGGGTCAGTACGGCCATGTTAAGATTATTGTTGAGCCGAACGAGTCCGGTAAGGGCTATGAGTTCATCAACAAGATCGTTGGCGGTGCGATTCCGAAGGAATATATCGAGCCTGTTAATCAGGGTATTCAGGGTGCGATGCAGGCTGGTATTCTGGCAGGTTATCCGGTTGTCGACGTAAAGGTTACGTTGTACGACGGTTCTTATCACGAAGTTGACTCCTCTGAAATGGCATTTAAGATCGCCGGTTCTATGGCGTTCAAGGAAGCTATGAAGAAGGCTGATCCGGTTCTGATGGAGCCGATTATGCAGGTCGACGTTCTGGTTCCGGAGGATTATATGGGCGATGTTATCGGCGACCTCAACTCCCGCCGTGGCCAGATTCAGGGTATGGAGCCGCGCGGTGGCGTGCAGGCGATTTCGGCTGCCGTTCCGCTGAGCGAGATGTTTGGTTATGCGACTGCGCTGCGTTCTCGTACGCAGGGCCGTGGCCAGTATACCATGCAGCCCAGCCACTACACCGAGGTGCCGAAGAGCATTCAGGAGAAGATCATCGACGCCCGCAATAAAAACGACTAAAACTATTGCATTTTTTTGTGAATTGCAGTAGAATAAATTCACCATGACTTTGAATTTAATTTACGAGGAGGATATCCACAATGGCAAAGGAAAAATTTGACCGCTCCCTGCCGCACGTTAACATTGGTACCATCGGCCACGTTGACCATGGTAAGACCACGCTGACCGCGGCGATCACCAAGGTTCTGGCTCTCGAGGGCGAGGCTGAATATCAGGCTTACGACTCGATCGATAAGGCTCCGGAAGAGAAGGAGCGCGGCATTACCATCAACACTGCGCACGTTGAGTATCACACCAAGAACCGTCACTATGCGCACGTTGACTGCCCGGGCCACGCTGACTACGTTAAGAACATGATCACTGGTGCTGCTCAGATGGACGGCGCTATCCTGGTTGTTTCTTCCGCTGACGGCCCGATGCCCCAGACCCGTGAGCACATCCTGCTCGCTCGTCAGGTAGGCGTTCCGTATATCGTTGTATTCATGAACAAGGTTGACCAGGTAGACGACGAGGAGCTCCTCGATCTGGTTGAGATGGAAATCCGTGACCTGCTGTCCTCCTACGAGTTCCCGGGCGATGACATCCCGGTAATCCGTGGTTCTGCGCTCCAGGTTCTGACCTGCGATTCTACCGATCCGAACGCTCCGGAGTACAAGTGCATCCACGAGCTGATGGACGCTGTTGACTCCTATATTCCGACCCCGGATCGTGCTGCTGACAAGCCGTTCATCATGCCGGTTGAGGACGTATTCTCCATCACCGGTCGTGGTACCGTAGCTACCGGCCGTGTTGAGCGTGGCCAGCTGAAGATGGGCGAGGAAGTTGAGATCGTTGGTCTGATGGACGCTCCGCGTAAGACTGTTGTTACCGGTATCGAAATGTTCCGCAAGCTGCTGGACTACGCTGAGGCTGGCGACAACATCGGCGCTCTGCTCCGTGGTATTCAGAAGAACGAGATCGAGCGTGGTCAGGTTCTGGCTAAGCCCGGCTCTATTCATCCGCACACCAAGTTCCACGGTCAGGTTTACGTTCTGAAGAAGGAAGAGGGCGGCCGTCATACTCCGTTCTTCAACAACTATCGTCCCCAGTTCTACTTCCGTACCACCGACGTTACTGGCGTTATCACTCTGCCGGAAGGCACTGAGATGTGCATGCCGGGCGACAACGTTGAGATGGACGTTGAGCTGATCACCCCGATCGCTATCGAGGAAGGCCTGCGTTTCGCTATCCGTGAGGGTGGCCGCACCGTAGGTTCGGGCGTTGTTACCAAGATCAACGCTGACTAATTGTTGATATTTTTAAAAGCTCCCATGCTTGCATGGGAGCTTTTTCTTGTTTAATTACGTATTCTGTGCGGCAAACTACCGATGAGGAGGGATGCGTTATCGAACAGGATAAGAGAAAAAAATACCAGATGGAAGCAGCACAAAAGCAATTTGAATGGTTTTCTTGCAGCACACCTGCAGCTGCAGCACACGATGCTGGGGAGGAAATGACAGACGGTGCTCCTGAGGGCATTGCCTTGTCACCACATGACCGTGGTTGTGGTCATGCGTATCCAATGCGTGGGACAAACAGCGAAGATTTGACGGAATGGTGTATAAAACATGAGACATGAGACAAAGCTGCCGGAAGAATTCCGGCAGCTTTGCTATGGGCTTTGATTTTACATTTATTTCGTCTTGTGTTACAATAAATCGAGTAATGGAACCAGCAGTTTGCTTACCGCATAGCTTGAAAGCAGGAGGGGAGACTCATGTCTGTTTTTTGGGAAGCGGTACTTGCAATTTTTGCAGCCATAGGATTGTATACGTTTTTACATGTAGTTTATGAGTTGTGCTTTGCACGACTGCTGCGCATGCATGGTTCGGCAGAGCTGACATTGTACGGCGATGGTAATGATGCATCCAGTGAACAGATGATCCGAATTGCGTTGCGTATACGTAAGCAGTATTTACCTGGGTTGTCTATCACATTTGTCGAGATCGGCTGCGGCGGAGAGGATAATATTGCAAAGCACTTGGCCTCGCGACAGGATATTATGTATTTGGAATGAGAGAAAGAGGAACGGTCTAGCTTGGATGAGAGAGAGTATGTACTGATACGCGGTACAGTGGAGCAAATTGTTTTTTATAATCAGGAAAATGGATATGCAGTTTTGCGTTTAAGCTCGGATGATGGTGCGGAGGTTACGGCAACCGGTACTTTCCCAAATATTGGATTGGGAGAAGAGGTGATCTTGACCGGCACATGGGTGACACATCCTTCATACGGCGAACAGTTTGCAACCGAAGCGTTTGAGCGTCGCTTGCCGTCCTCAGTGCGGGGCATTGCGGAGTACTTAGGTTCCGGCTTGATTCGCGGCATTGGTCCGCGGTTGGCTTCTCGTATTGCGGAGAAGTTCGGGGAGGATACCTTTGATGTGCTGGCCTATGAGCCGGAACGATTGACCGCTATTCGTGGAATTACAGAGAAAAAGGCGAGGGAGATTGGCCGGCAGTTCACTGAGCAGAATGAGATGCGTCTGCTGATGGATTTTCTAGCGGAGCATCGCCTTCCGGTCTCCCTGACGCCGCTTTTGTATAAGCGCCTGCGGGATAGTGCAATTGATGCGCTGTGTGAAAATCCGTATCTGCTTTGCGATCCCTATTATGATGTGGATTTCAAGTTGGCTGATGGGCTTGCGATGGAGTTAGGGCTTTCACTGCTATCGGATGAGCGTGCAGATGCGGGTGTTTTATACACGCTGGTATTTAATCTGGACAACGGACATACATTTATTCCAGTGGAAAAGCTGACGTCAGCAGTCTGCTCGTTACTTTCCGATGAGGACGTGCAGTTTGATGAGGAGCGTGCTCTAGCAGCAATTGACCGGCTGCGAGAGTGCGGACGGTTGGTTTGTGAGCATATTGCCGGGCGGGATGCGGTATATCTGCGCGATTTGCATGATGCAGAGGCGTATCTGGCGGAAATGCTGAGCAGCATGGCGGAGCGTAATTATCAGTACGATTTCGATGTGGATGAGTTGCTCAAAGCGTTGGTGCTGGACAGCGAGGTACCGTATTCGGAAAAGCAGAAACAGGCGATAACGATGGCGGCGCGCAATGGATTGGTCATTCTGACAGGTGGTCCCGGAACGGGTAAAACAACAACCGTGCGCGGCATTTTACAGGTGTTCGAGGCGTTGGGACTAAATACGTTGCTGGCGGCGCCAACTGGACGCGCGGCAAAACGACTGTCTGACTTAACCGGGATGGAGGCCAAGACCATTCACCGTCTGCTGGAAGCAGGATTTGGTATGGGAGGTCGCACCGCATTTGCACGGAATTTGACCAATCCGCTGGAGTGTGATGCGGTCATTCTGGACGAGGTTTCCATGGTGGACATCACGCTGATGCAGGCGCTCATCGAGGCGCTTCCGCACGGTGCGCGCTTGGTTTTGGTAGGAGATGCCGACCAACTGCCCCCTGTTGGACCGGGAAATTTCCTGCGAGATATTATTGGCTCTCACCGTGTGCCGACTATTCAGCTGACAGATATTTTCCGGCAGGCACAGCAGTCGGATATTGTCATGAATGCCCATGCGGTCAACGAGGGACGCATGCCGGTGCCGTCCGGCGCAGATGGCGACTTTTTCTTTTTGAAGCGCTCTGATCCGGCTGCGGTGATTGAAACCGTGGCGCAGCTTTGTGCAGTACGGCTGCCAAATCACTATGGGCTGCTGCCGTCACAGATTCAGGTGCTTTCACCGGCCAGACGGCAGGGGAGCGGAACGATTGCGCTCAACCGTCGGCTTCAAGAGGCGCTCAATCCTCCGGCAGAGGACAAGCTGGAGAAGCGTTTTGGGGACTGGATTTTCCGTGAGGGCGATCGGGTAATGCAGGTGCGCAACAACTATGATATTATCTGGGAAAAACGAGAGAATGACGAACAGGGTACGGGTATCTTTAATGGCGACGTAGGCGAGATATTGCAGATTTTCCCGCGACAGGAATGCATGGTGATTCGTTTTGATGATCGCATTGCCACTTATACCTATGATATGTTGGGCGAATTAGAACTTGCCTACGCGGTGACTGTTCATAAGTCACAGGGCAGCGAATTTGATGCGGTGGTATTGGCGTTGTCTGATTCGTTGCCGCGTCGTTTGTTAACGCGCAATATTTTATACACGGCAATTACCCGAGCAAAGCAGCTGCTGGTAATCGTTGGCAGTCAGGATGTGGTGGCATATATGGTCGGGAACAACCAGAAAGGGCGCAGATACAGCGCACTAAAAGCGCGCTTGCGTGAAGATTCTCCTGCTGAATAAGTCAGTGGTGGAGTTGTTTAAAATGGAAAAATGAATAAAAAACAGCAGCCATATGGCTGCTGTTTTTTTAGCTTTCATTGATAAAAATATACTGGTATACAACAGGTATCGAAACAAAACGCAAGTTTTCCCTATTATACGCTCACATTGAGGTCTGTCCCAAATTTTGTGTAAACACTGCCGGGCAGTGCAAAATAGAGCCAAAATAATTTAAGGCGGGAGCGGCGCCAGCTGCTGATGCCTTGTCTACAAAATAACAGC
>NZ_JBQKJR010000051.1:0-23585 GCF_052117165.1 Agathobaculum sp. LCP25S3_E8 | reverse complement strand
AGTACATACTGAACAACTGCTAATTTTAATTCCTCACTGAACAATTCTTTTCCCATAGATTTCTGCACCCCTTTCGTTGACTTTCTTGTCCAACTTTTGGGGTGCAGTTCAATGCGCCGTTCATCTTGACCGTTGACTGGCTCGGCTGGCTTTGCTATTCGGTAGCCAGACGAATGCTTTTGGTCGCCATGTTATTTCTAAAAGCAAGATCATGTTCTACGAAGATCATGGTAGGAGAAAATTCTCTAATCAGATTTTCAATTTGCATTCGAGAATAGATGTCAATATAGTTAAGAGGTTCATCCCACACATACAGATGCGCTTGTTCACAAAGGCTTTTTGCTATCAACACTTTTTTCTTTTGTCCCGCCGAAAAATCTTCCATTTTCTTTTCAAACTGTATTCGTGAAAAATCCATTTTCCGTAAGATTGCCTTAAACAAACTTTCATCAACACGATTGGCTTCCGCAAACTCTGATAACGAACCGTTCAGCATAGAAGTATCTTGAGGTACATAGGACAATATCATGCCAGAACCTATTGCAACTGTCCCACGATGTTCTATTTGTTGCCCAACCAGTAGCTTTAGAAGGCTCGTTTTCCCAGAACCATTTTTTCCATAAAGGGCAATGCGTTCTCCCTGTTTTACTGTAAACGAGATTGGCTGGCAGACATTTTTGCCGTCAAAAATCGGTACAACATCAGAGAAAGTCACTAAGGTATCTGAAAAATAGAGAAGCGGAGCGATTTTCAAATCTTCTACGGTTTCCAAATTTTTGAGAAGGCCGGACTTTTCCTCGATTGCACGTTGCTGCCGCACTTCGATAGCCTTTGAGCGTTTCATCATTTTGGCAGATTTGTGACCAATATACCCTCGATCAACCGGGCCGTTCCCATATTTTGACGCTTCAATTCGGTCTGACCAGACAGAAGTTCTTTTAGCTGCCTTTTGCATATTATCAATGCTTTTTTTCAGCTTCACATTTTGAGCGAGTTCAAATTCTTGTTGACGCTGGAAGTTGGTAAACCAAGTAGAAAAATTTCCGCTTTGCACTTCGATGTTTGACCGATTGATCGACAGGATATGGTCAACACAGCCATCTAAAAAACAGCGATCATGAGAGACTAAAATGAATCCCTTTTTCCGTTTCAGGTATGCTGAAACGGTTTCTCTGGCTTCCATATCCAAATGGTTTGTCGGTTCATCAATCAGTAAAAAGTGTCCATCATTCAGAAAGAGGGTGGCAAGCAGCACCTTGGTCTGCTCCCCATTGGAAAGCGTAAAAAATGGTCTCCAAAGCACATCATCACGGACTTCCAGATAGGATAGTTCTCTCAACAGCTCCCATTCTTCCGCCAGCGGGCAGACTTCCGAGAGAATGTCCGCAGTTAATCTGTTTTTATTGCTAACAGGGTATGGAAAGTAATCAAATTGCACAGAGGCTTGTATTTTCCCATGGTATTCGTACTTTCCAAGCAGAAGATTTAGAAAAGTTGTTTTACCTCTGCCATTTCTACCAATGAACCCAAGTTTCCAATCTGTATCAATTTGAAAATTGACATTTTCAAAAATGTTATCATAGCTGGATGGATAGGCAAAGGTAAGGTTCTCGACTCGGATCATCGACATATCGCATTCCTCCTTTATTCCGGGGATAAAGAACATAAAATAAGAGCTGCAAGAAAGTCAATTCTTGCAGCTCGTCACAGCATAATAGTACCACCCCTATCAAGAGTGATACGCCTACGATATATCGAGTGAATAGACTTTTAACTTTCTTGCAATGGGTACAATGGTACTGTAAAACACAGTATCACTGTATATTCCAATTTATTTGCAAGAAAAGTTAATCATCTTTCCACCTCACCTCTAATTTTATGTATGTTAGTGTATCACAAAGACACAAGCAAGTCAAGGAAAAGGGCAATGATGATAATGAGTATAAGGCAGGGTACTTTCTGTTTTTGCTTCTCTGCGGGATATGAGATTTCGTAAAATCCGATTTAGATGTTAAGGCTCATGTATAAAAGCGGATAAGGATTGCCCTGTTCGTCAAGGTCTGTCCTTTTATAAACCTGAAAGCCCATGTGTTCATAAAAGCCCTTGGCCTGTGGGTTTTGCTCATTCACAGCCACCCGCTCTACGGCATAGGTTTTAATCCCATATTGGAGCAGGCGCTTTCCGAGCCCCTTTCCTCTTTCTTCCGGGGAAATGAACAGCATTTCCAAGGTGCCGTCCTTGATCCCCATAAAAGCCCCGGGGCAGCCCCTATCATCTTCTGCGATCATCAAATGCGCAATTCCAGCGAGCGCCTGCGGTACATATTCTTTTATCTTTTTGATTTCACTGTCCGACAGAAACAGGTGTGTTGCTCTTACAGAACTTTCCCATACCGTCAGCAGCCGATTTATGAAATCCGCCGTCCTGTTTTTGGTTTCTACTTCAATGAATCTCATTTTTCCTTTTTGCATATCTAATTTCTCATTTTCTTCCCCGCTGCGGGTTTGGATTTTTCAGCAAGTCCGACTTCTGTGCAATCCTTTTCAGCCATTTCTTTTCCTCCTCCGACAGCTTCCCATAGTTCAGTTTGAGCCGCTTGCAGATAAAGGCCATCGCAGCCTGTTCCGGGTCGCTGTTTGGGCTGGCGGCTTCTTCGGCGGTCTGCAAGAAATCTTCCAGAGGATTGTCCTCCGGGACACTGAAAAAATCGTCCTTGTGGGCTTTCCGCAGGTCAAGGGCTATCTTGTTTATATCCTGCTGTATCACATGGCGGCAAAAGCTGTCATCGTCAATGTGGGCGGCGATCAGCTGCCTTAACTGCGGGTCGGTCAGACCGGGATTGTGCTGCTTCATAATAGTTGCGCTCACAGCGTCCACAATGGCGTTTGCCCCCTGTACCTGCTTTGCCGCTATGCCGTTTACATAGATTTCAAGGTCAGCCATGAGCCGGGGAAAATCCGGGTGCGTCGCCAGTTCACACAGGAGGGCATTATCCACCAGCCTGCTTTTCAAAAATTCAATCATATCATCACTCAAACGCAGGTCTGCAAGATCGGCGTTTGGGTGATTTTTTGTTTCAGAACGGCACAGCAGATAATCAACGGACACTTCGTAAAACTTTGCCAGCTGGATAAGGGCATAGTGGCTGATGTCCTTGAACTTGTCCCCCTCATAGCTGCCTAACGCAGACTTGGAGAGATGGGTTTCTTCCGCAAGCTGCTCCAGCGTCAGGCCACGCTCCACACGCAGGTCTTTCAGGCGTTCTTGTATGGATAGTTCCATGTTCTCCCTCCTTGTCTGCTCGACAAACTGGAATTGCCTAAAGCAGTAAAGCAGTACCCCTTACAATTTTTTCTTTTACTGCTGATACAGTATCTTTGACTGAGTGCGTAGTTGTATCAATAACATTTGATTCATAGATTCCTAAATTGGAAAATTGTTCCCACATCGTTTCAACTAATTCAATATTTGTTTCTCTGTCTAACTTTGAGCGTTTGATAGCTCTCTTCATAGTTTCTTCTTTACTTGCTCTTAAAACGATATAGTGTACTTCATAATGCTCTTGAACAATGTTGAGCCACGGCTCTAAAAACCACGGTCCTACAATACCATCTACAATTACATCATATCCACCACGAGCATATCGCTTCGCGGCTTCTAAAAATGCTTCAATGACAATCAAATTTTGCTCATTTGATTCTGGCAAATATGGTGGTATTGCCCCTTTACTCAAATAATGATAAAAGTCATCTGTGTGCATATGCACAGATTTTTCCAAATCCGATTCTTTTGCAACAGTAGATGCCGTTGTAGTTTTCCCCGTCCCCGGCGAACCTGTGATTACAATAATTCTACCTTGATCCATCTATGTGTTACCTCCACAACTTCAAATTTACTGTTCAGTTTCTTCCATTCTACCACAATTCCGAGAGCGTGGAAATGGGGGGATTTTCAGGCAGATTTCCCACCTTTCGGATATACGGGACGGGCGGTCATTTCGGTGTAGACTTAGGTTAGTTCATCGATGGACAGCACCTTGAAAACCGAATGACCGTCCGAAAAGGAATACCCCCGGCTGGGGAAGCACCGCAAGGAGCCGACTTCTGGACACTTTGTCCAGAGGTCACTTTGGGACAAGTTGTCCCGAAGTTATGGTGAGCGTGCCAACGCCGGAACACGCCGCAGGAATGGGGCAGGAAGCCTTTTCGGGGAGAACGGCAGCGGAAAGCAAAACGGAGGGAACGCATGAAAAATAATCCCTACAAAGACTTGCCGCCGCTGGAATGCAGGCCGGACGGTTCCCTTTACCGCATGACCCCGGCGCAGCGGAAACGGGCAAGCGCCCTGATACGCCGGGAGTGCTGTTGCTGTGAGGACGGCAACTGCATTGCCCTTGACGATGGGGACACCTGCACCTGCCCGCAGACGATTTCTTTCTCGGTCTGCTGTAAGTGGTTCCGCTGGGCGGTCTTGCCGCTGGACGGGACGCTGGAAGCGGAAATTTTCCGGGATAAGGACTTGAAACGCTGTGCGGTCTGCGGCGGTGTGTTCGTCCCCAAATCCAACCGGGCAAAATACTGCCCCGGCTGTGCCGCCAGAGTTCACAGGCGGCAGAAAACAGAAAGTGAACGGAAAAGGAGGTCTGCTGTGGACAGTTAGGAGCGAAAAAAGCCTTGATTTATCAGGCTTTGCAAGCCCCAAACCGGGGCAGGTGGTATAAAGTATCGCCCGCCCCGGAAAACGGGCTTCTAACCGTCCACAAAACGAACTATGACAAATACCATCTATATCCACCAGCCGGAAAAGGCGTTCAGCTTCACCCGGCTCCCGAATTTTCTCTTTGAAGCCCCCACATTCAAGCCCCTGTCCAACGAGGCAAAGGTTCTGTACGCCTTTATCCTGCGCCGGACAGAGTTATCCCGCAAGAATGGGTGGGCGGATGACTGCGGACGGATTTTCCTGTATTACCCTATCTGTGAAGTGGTCACACTGCTCCATTGTGGGCGGCAGAAAGCGGTGAATACCCTGCGGGAACTGCAATACGCCGGACTGGTGGAGATCCAGAAGCAGGGCTGTGGAAAACCCAACCGCATTTTCCCAAAATCCTATGAAGCGGTTCCAAACACCGACTTTAAGAAATCCCGTTCTGGTACACCGGAGGACTGAAAACCGTACCCATGAAGTACGGAAATCACTCCTGAGACGTACGAAAACCGGACGGTATATAGAAATACAAAGATAAAAAGACTGATTTATATTCTATCCATTCCAATCCTATCCGAGCTATTTTCTGCGGGATTTTCCCTGTGGAAAACCCCGGATAGGAAAGGAATGGGGAAAGGAGCAGAATGGCACAACACGCAATTTTACGGTTTGAGAAGCACAAGGGCAACCCGGCAAGGCCGCTGGAAGCCCATCACGAAAGACAGAAAGAACAGTATGCCAGCAATCCCGACATTGACACAAGCCGGAGCAAATACAACTTCCATATCGTCAAGCCGGAGGGACGCTATTACCACTTCATTCAGAGCCGGATTGAGCAGGCCGGGTGCCGAACCCGCAAGGACAGCACACGGTTTGTCGATACGCTGGTAACTGCCAGCCCGGAGTTTTTCAAGGGGAAATCCCCAAAGGAGATACAGGCGTTTTTCCAGAGGGCGGCGGACTTCCTCATTGGCCGGGTAGGACGGGAAAATATCGTGTCGGCGGTGGTACACATGGACGAGAAAACGCCCCACCTGCATTTGACCTTTGTTCCGCTGACAAAGGACAACCGCCTGTGTGCAAAGGAGATTATCGGCAACCGGGCAAACCTGACGAAGTGGCAGGACGATTTTCACGCCTATATGGTGGAGAAATATCCTGACTTGGAGCGTGGGGAGAGCGCCAGCAGGACAGGCCGGAAGCATATCCCCACCCGGCTTTTCAAACAGGCGGTTTCCCTCTCCCGGCAGGCAAGAGCCATTGAAGCCACACTGGACGGCATTAACCCGCTGAACGCCGGAAAGAAAAAAGAGGAAGCCCTCTCCATGCTGAAAAAGTGGTTCCCGCAGATGGAGAATTTCTCCGGGCAGTTGAAAAAGTACAAGGTCACAATCAATGACCTGCTGGCGGAGAATGAGAAGTTGGAAGCAAGGGCAAAGGCCAGCGAAAAAGGAAAGATGAAAGATACGATGGAACGGGCAAAGCTGAAAAGCGAACTGGACAATTTACAGCGGCTGGTTGACCGTATCCCGCCGGAAGTGCTGGCGGAGCTGAAACGGCAGCAGCGAACAAGAGGGAGGTAAACGCTATGAACAGAAATTCAAGCTGCATGATGAAAAATAATCATACGGAGGACACTGGATGGTAAAAAGCGAAAGCGACATTATTGATACAATACACACCGGGCAGGTCATTACTGACGAGAACGGCACACAGTATTTTGTATGTGGGAAAAACCGTATCAAAATCTCCGAACATTTTGCCGCTGGCGGTCGTCCGATTGGCGATCTGATTGTGGATGTCGTCCGGCACACGGCGGCAAGGGCAGCTTCTTCGTGACCCATCGTTGATACACGCCCACGCTTATGATATAATTGCCATAGAGCAAAAGTATTGTAAGCGTGGGTTGTTTCTTTAGAAGGAGGATTTTTACGGTGAAACAACCTTACAATACTACCATTTACAACACGGCTCTTTATATGCGGTTAAGCCGTGACGATGAAAGCTATGGTGACAGCGTAAGCATTGAAACGCAGCGGACAATCCTGCAACAGTACGCAAGGGAGCAGGGGCTTCATGTGGTCGGGGAATATGTGGACGATGGGTGGAGTGGGACAAACTTCGAGCGTCCGAGTTTCCAGCGCATGATGGACGATGTGGAAGCCGGAAAAGTAAACTGCATTGTCACCAAAGACCTGTCCCGTTTCGGGCGGGAGCATGTGATGATGGACTACTATCTGGAATTTCTGTTCCCGGAAAAACGGGTGCGGTACATCGCCGTTGCGGAGAATGAGGACACAGAAAAGGGACTGTCCGATTTTGTGCCATTCAAAAACCTGTTCAACGAATGGTTCGCAAAGGACACCAGCCGCAAGGTAAAAACTGCTTTCAAGGCAAAGTTTGCCGCCGGACAGCGTATCAGCGCCTATGCTCCCCTCGGGTACAAGAAGCACCCGGAAATCAAGAACAAGCTGATAATCGACGAGGAAACCCGCTGGATCGTGGAGAAGATTTTTGACCTTGCTATTCACGGCAAAGGGGCGGCCAGCATTACAAGGATATTGATTGCGGAAAAAGTACCGACGCCGGGATTTATCAACTTCCAGCGTGACGGGACTTTCGCCAATATCTATGCTGGCGCACCAGAGGAAAAAGGCTACGCATGGACGATAGCGCAGGTCAAAAGCATTATGAAAGATGAAACCTACATCGGCCATACCATCCACTACCGGGAGACCAATATTTCCTTTAAGAACAAGCGGAGGATACGCAAGCCCCAAAGCGAATGGGTGCGGGTGGAGAACACGCAGGAGCCGATTATCAGCGAACAGGTTTTCCGGCAGGTACAGGAGCAGATCGCAAGCCGCCGGAGGGAGCGCAAGAATGGCACGACACAGATTTTTGCGGGGCTGATAAAGTGTGCGGACTGCGGCTGGTCGCTGGCCTACGGGGAGAACAGACAGAACAGCAAGCCCTATGGCTACTACCATTGTAGCAAGAACGGGCAAGGCACACGCCAATGCTCCATGCACTACATCCGCTATGATGTGCTTTACGCCTATGTCCTCTCCCGTCTGCAATACTGGTCGGCGCTGGTACAGCACGATGAAGAACAGCTTTTGAAACGGCTGCTGAACGCCAATGACAAAGGACAGGCCGCCGCAAGAAAAAAACAGGCTGCTGAACTGAAAAAAGCGGAGAAGCGGAAAGCCGAGGTCGATACCCTGTTTGCCCGGATGTATGAGGACTGGGCGGCGGGGCGTATCACAGAATACAACTTCAATATGCTGTCCGGGAAGTACCAAAGCGAACAGGCGGAACTGGAAGAAAAGATTGAACAGCTTCAATCTGCTATTGCCGCTGAAAGCCAGAGTGCCGCAGACGCAGAAAAATGGATTGCCTTGATGAAAGAGTGCGTCAATCCCACGGAACTCACCGCTGAACTCTTGAACACGCTGATTGAAAAAATCCTTGTCCATGAGGCGGTCAAGAACGAGGACGGAAGCCGGGAACAGGAGGTAGAAATCTTCTACCGCTTCATCGGCAAAATTGATTGAATGACACCAATATCTTTAAGTATGTGATACCGGCGCAAGCTATCCTGACATTACCCTTCTGCCGCCTCTAGCCCGTGCACTTGGCATGACTGTCGATGCGCTGCTCGACTTTCACCAGGCCCCCTCTCCCGAAGAGCTGCTTGCTATCACGCAACGTCTGCGTGCCGTATTTGATGAGCAGGGCTTTGATGCCGGACAGCAGGCAACGGAAGAAGCACTGCATGAATATCCGTCCTGCGGTACGCTCAAAATCTCAGCGGGCGGGCTGTATTTCCATTATCTCGCCTCTGCCCTTGCTCATGCAGATGATCCTGAACAAAGAGGTGAGGCGCTCATCGCCCGCTGCCTTGCGCTGTTCGAGCAGGGCGAGCAGCAAAGCGAGGAGCCGGGCGAGAGGCTGGGCGCCAAACTGCTGCGCATCAACGCACTGACCATGCTCGGGCGCTACGACGAAGCGGAGACGCTGATTGACAGCCTGCCCACGCGGCCGCTGGCAGATGCGGACGTGCTGCGTCTCAACCTACGGCTGGCACAAAATCGATTGGGTGAAGCCGATCAACTTGCCCGAAAGCGACTGTTCACCCATGTCCACGAAACACTGGGTGCACTGATGAACCTGACCACGGTTGCGCGTCGGAAAAAGGAGTTTCCCGCTGCACACCGTTATCTGAACGCCTACCGCGCGCTAGATGAACTGTTCGAACTGGACCGTTCCAACGGCCTGCTGCTCGAACTCATGCTGGCACAGGATGAAGGCGACACTGCTCGTACATTTGCTCTGCTTGATGCGTATATCGACGCACGACTGTCCTACACACTGGATTATCGGGGAAATCCGTTTTTTGCAGGTGTACAGACCCGCGTGCCAACCAAAAATGAAATCATCGAGAGCCACCGCCTGACATTGCGCTCTCTGGAAGAGGATCCACAGTACGAACAGATGCGAGGGGACCCCCGCTTTCAAGCCGCGCTTGACCGGCTTCGTTCCATCATTTCTTCGGAAACATAAAAAAACGCCCGAAACGGTTTTCCGTTTCGGGCATCACCCTTTATTGAGACATTTTTTCATATTCAGAATGGAACTCCCTTTTTTATTCTCCGGGAAATAAATATAAAAAAACCACGCCGCCGCATCCTTTTCCAGCATGCGCTCCCTGCGTGGACATATCCGTAAGCGTTTTACTTATCGCTATGCGTCTCATGTTCCTCACCGAAAATCAAATCATCGATATCCGGACGGTCGGGCTGCTGGGGAATCTTCAGATTTCTCATATCTCTGTGCACCTCCTTTTCATACTTTTTTATTCATTATATCATCTTATGCAAAAAAAGCAAATAAAATTCCTGTAAAGTTACACAAATGTAACAAATTTTTGACCAGCTGAGCGCTGACCCATCATCAACATCGGACCGTCGGGCATAAAAATACCCCGCCCTGCCGATGCAGCCCAATTAGTAACCTGCACGACTCATGCAGGTGGGTTTTCTGTTTGGCATGTCTGCGCTTCCAACGTCCGTGTATACCCGGGAGGCCTGCTGCTCAATGCCAAAACTTTCCGAAATCCCGTACTAAAAATGTGGGTTAAAAAAGGGCTGCTGTCGTACAGGGCAGGGATTTGACTTATCCATGCCGCGTGCGAATACGAATTATTCTTCCTCTTCCGCCTCGGCGCGTTCCATTACGATGTCAAACACCGCATCTGCGATTTCGTCGTCCTCGACCGCTTCGAGCATTTCCTCGCCGTCTTCCTCTACGATTTGCATGATAACAACTTCTGCATCCTCCTCAACGGAAAGCTCCGCCGGGATAAACGCCAGATAGGTTGTTCCCTGATATTCCACGGTGTCGATGTGCTCAAACTCAACTTCGTTGCCGTCCTCATCAATCAACGTGACAAAATCGTTGCCGTATTCCTCGCTCACGATCCGGCACCTCCTTAACGATTCAAATTCGGTATATGCAGAGAGAATTGCTCCCTCTGCCTTTAGCATAACAAATCGAGTCGCTTTTGTAAAGCCCTATTATCGAGCGCCGTACTGTCATAGTATGCTGCCTGTGCGAAATATCATACCAGTTAAAATAGCCGAAATAAAGCCTTGACTTTCTTTTTCATTTCTGATATAGTATTTCAGGTAACAAGGAAGAAGGCAATGTCCTCACCCGCAGCGCTTGAGCAAACGGGTCAATAAAGCCAAAATCCGTATTGGTACGGGTTTGCGTTTTATGCATGGAGGACGGTCGCTTTCGATCGGTCCTTTTTCTTTTTGTCTTAACCCATTTATCGTTTGGAGGTGCTTACCAATCAGCAGCATGGAACATCAAATCAATGAAGAGATCCGCGACAAAGAAGTCCGTCTGATCGGCGATGACGGCCAGCAGCTCGGCATTGTTCCCATCCAACAGGCACAGGATGCCGCCGTGGAAAAGGGTATGGATCTGGTGAAAATTGCCCCGCAGGCGAAGCCGCCGGTCTGCAAAATCATGGACTACGGCAAGTTCCGCTTTGAACAGGCCAAGCGTGAAAAAGAAGCGCGCAAGAACCAGCGCGTCGTGGAGATCAAAGAGATTCGCCTGACCCCCAATATCGACGTCGGAGACCTGAACACCAAGGTAAAAAACGCCTGCCGCTTCCTAAAGGACGGAGACAAGGTCAAGGTTTCGGTTCGTTTCCGCGGCCGCGAGGTCACGCATGCGTCGCTCGGTCAGGATCTGCTCCATCGCTTCGCGGAACTGTGCTCGGAATGCAGCACGGTAGAAAAGCAGCCCAAGCTCGAAGGACGTCAGATGCTGATGTTTCTGGCGCCCGCTAAGGACAAGTAAACCAAAACGCGCCTTGCGCGCAAATTCAGAGAGGAGCAAACCTTATGCCTAAGATCAAAACGCACAGCGGTGCAAAGAAGAGATTCTCCGTTACCAAGAACGGCAAGTTCAAGCGCGGCCATGTTGGCAAGCGTCACCTGCTCAACGGCCATGGTAAGACGACCAAGCTGAAGCGCCACCTCCGCAAGGAAGGCTTCGCGGATTCCACGAACGTAGCGCAGCTCAAGCGTCTGCTGCCGTATAAGTAAGTAACAACATCTTTCATATAGGAGGCAATTACAATGGCAAGAGTTAAGGGCGCAATGATGACGCGCAAAAGAAGAAAGAAGATCCTCAAGCGTGCAAAGGGCTACTGGGGTGCCAAGTCTACCCACTATCGTGTAGCCAACCAGGCGGTTATGAAGAGCCTGAAGTACGCATATATCGGCCGTAAGCACAAGAAGCGCGACTTCCGCCGTCTGTGGATCACCCGTATTTCGGCTGCTGCCAAGTCCTGCGACATGAACTACAGCCGCTTCATGAACGGTCTGAAGAAGGCCGGTATCGACCTGAACCGCAAGATGCTTGCGGAACTGGCTGTCAACGACAAGGCTGCTTTCGCAGCACTTGCTGAGAAGGCTAAGGCTGCACTTTAATCTTTTGTTTGCTTACCCTGCTGCACATTGCGGCAGGGTTTTTTTATTGGCATAATTCACAAACACCGCTTCGCTTTTTCTTGCTCTGCTGATAAAATTGCGCTATAATAATCTTGTGATTTTCTAACGGACAAAGAAAGGTGGTCATTTATGCAGCAGCCGATCCGTATTATCTCCCGTTCCAACAAGCGTCTGTATGCAGATGCGATTCCGGGTCATTTTGCAACCAATCATTCCCACATCAACTACTATATCGACATGTCCGCAATTAAGCACAACATGACCATGGCGCTGGAGGCCGCACATAGTATCGCATTCCACTTTTCCTCCGTCAGCGTAGATACCTTGCTCTGCTTGGAGGGCACGGAGTACATCGGCGCATATATTGCCAAAGAGCTTGCCAGCTCGGGCATTGGCAGCTTGAACAGCAACAAAGTCATTTACCTTGTCGAGCCGGACAGCAATGTCAACGGTCAGTTTATGTTTGCGGACAACCTTCGTCCCATGATCGAGCACCGCAATGTGCTGGTGCTGGTCAACACCGCTTCCACCGGTCAGACGCTTTCGCAGACACGCGAGTGCATTGAATACTACGGCGGCCGCGTAGCCGGTTATTCCGCGTTGTTCTCAAACATTTCCGAGCTGGACGGCAAACCGGTTGTCAGCCTGTTTTCCGGAGAGGATTTCCCGCATTATCACAACTTTGTACGCGGTAAAAACTGTCCCGCCTGTGCAGCCGGCGTACCGTTGGACGCCATCGTCACCCCGCGCGGCTACACCAAACTATAACAGAAAAACCGGAAGGCTCAGCCTTCCGGTTTTTGTTTTCCGCAGCCGTGATGTCCGCAGCAACCACCACGCATGCAATGCGCACGTTTTTCGCACACTTCAACGTCACCGCCCTCGATGCGCAAAGTACGTCCATTGACCATCGCCTCTGCCAGTTTGTACCGCGCCGCATTGTAAATTGATTGTACTGTCGTGCGCGCCACGCCCATTTGCGCAGCTGCCTGTTCCTGCTGCATCCCCTCCAGATCAATCAACCGGATGACCTCATACTCATCCAGTCCCAGCATAATCGGCTCACCCATACAGCCAATTCCACGTGGGCCAAACTCGCGGCAAAGCGGCAAGCCGCACACACGACGGCATTTTTTCGGTCTGGGCATGGCTTAGCCGTGGCAGTGACCGCCGCAGGCATGGTCACCGTGCGAAGCACAGTCATGCCCTTCCCCATGATGCCCATGGTGGCTGCACTGGACATCCGGATTATACACAAGAGAACCGGACAGGAACGCCTCAACCGCCGCATCCGCACTACCCTGTACACCGCCGAGCAGACGGATATTCTCTTCTGCGAGCGCGGCCTGCGCGCCTCCGCCGATACCGCCGCAAATCAACGTATCCACGCCCTGCGCTGCAAGGAAGCCTGCCAGCGCACCGTGTCCACTGCCGTTTGTATCCACGACCTGCGAAGAAAGGATTTTTCCATCCTTGGCTTCATATACTTTGAACTGAGCGGTATGGCCGAAATGCTGGAATACCTGCCCATCCTCATAAGTGACTGCAATTTTCATGGAAATACGCCTCCGCATTTTGTTTCCGGCATATGCCGGTTATAAATCTATTATATTATATTTCCGGCATATGTCAAGAATAAAAAAAGCAGCCCACAGGCTGCTTTCCTTTTCTTCACTTACGAAGGAATTCCGGCAGACGGCGGCGTGCCTCCAACCGATAGATGCGCGCGCCCTCGGACGAGAATTTTTCCTCATATTCCGTCATCACATTGCCCTCAAAATCCGAGTGATGCAAGTCGAGCGAAATATTTTGCAGCAGCCAGCCAAACTGGCAAATCTCCGCCAGCGTCCACTCAAAGAACCGCTGATTATCGGTTTTAAAGCAGATATCGCCCTCCTGCTTTAAAATCTCGTCGTACACCTCAAGATAAGCGCGCCACGTCAGACGGCGCTTGCGCTGCCGATTGGGCGGCCACGGGTCGGAAAAATTCAGATAAATACGGTCCACCTCACCAGGTGCAAATACCTCACGCAGCTCGGCTGCGTCAAAGGATACAAAGCGCAGGTTAGGCAGCGGGTGCTGCTGGCAGCGTTCAGCCGCCATAATGAGCGCCCCCTCCTCCCGCTCGACCGCAATAAAATTCACGTCCGGATGCTGCTCCGCCATGCCAATAGCAAAACGTCCCTTTCCGCAGCCGATTTCAACGTGCAGCGGATGGTCGTTTCCGAACAGCGCACGCCATTTGCCGCGTTTTTCCTTCGGCTCGAACGCCATCACATCCGCGCAGGCGGCAAATCGAATATCAAGATTTTTCTTTTTGCGCATTCTCATGCGTCAAATTCCCCTTTTTCCTGTATATTTTTCAGCCTTTTCATTATATCCTGCCCCTGCACACTTGGCAAGTAAAATTGACAAATTTCCATAAAACACGCTATAATACAACTATATTCAATTGGGGGATGTATTTATGTTTCACCGTTCCAGCGGCGTGCTTGCGCACGTCACTTCCCTGCCCTCACCGCACGGTGTTGGCACCATGGGAAAAACCGCTTATGAATTTGTTGATTTTCTCGCGGCAGCACATCAGACTTACTGGCAGGTGTTGCCTCTCGGCCACACCGGCTTTGGTGATTCGCCCTACCAGTGTTTTTCCGCCGCGGCGGGCAACCCGTATCTGATTGACCTGGATTTACTGGTGGAGGATGGATTGCTGACTGAAGCGGAGGTCAAAGCAGCCGACTTTGAAGCCTCGCCGGACACGGCGGATTTTGAACAGCTGGCTGATACCCGCTGGCCGCTGTTCCGCAAGGCCTATTCGCGTGTAGATGACGAGCTGCGCGAGAAAATCGATGCCTTCACCGAAGAGCACGCCGAATGGCTGCCGGATTATGCGCTGTTCATGTCGCTCAAAGAAGAGAAATACCATCATATGCCGGTCTACATGTGGCCGGAAAAAGCGGTGCGCGACCGTAAACCGGAAGCACTGAAAAAAGTAACCGAAGAGCTGCGGGACGAAATTGACTTCCGCATTTTCCTGCAATATATTTTCTTCACCCAATGGAAAGCACTGCGCAAATACGCCAACGAACACGGCATTCAAATCATCGGCGACATTCCGATTTATGTTTCTGCTGACTCTGTGGACGTATGGACGCATCCCAAGCTATTCAAGCTCAAAACCGATCTCAGCCCAAAGCTGGTCGCAGGTGTGCCGCCTGACTACTATTCAGCCACCGGCCAGCTGTGGGGGAATCCGGTCTACGATTGGGATGCACACCGCGCAGAAGACTTTGCCTGGTGGATTTGGCGCATGAAGAGCAACATGGCGCTGTTCGACGTGGTAAGGCTCGACCACTTCCGTGGCTTTGCCGCCTACTGGGAAGTGCGCGCAACCGAGGAAACCGCTATTAAAGGACATTGGCGTAAGGGGCCGGGCATGGAGCTGTTCCATGCGATGGAAAAGGCGCTCGGTTCTCTGCCGCTGATTGCAGAGGATTTGGGCGAAATGACCGATGAGGTACGTGAGCTGCTGGCGGAAAGCGGCTTTCCGGGCATGAAAGTGCTGATTTTTGGCTTCACACCCGACTGTGACAACGAACATCTGCCGCATAACTTTGTGCCGAACAGCATTGTATACACCTCCACGCATGACTCGCAAACCGTATGCGAACAGATTATGGATATCTGCACCGAACCGGAAAAACAATTTGCCTATCGCTATCTGCGCACCTCGCACAGCGAAGCCATGGGATGGAGCGCAATCAAGAGCGTATGGGCCTCTCCTGCACACATCACCATGACCACATTACAGGATTTGCTTTCTTTGGGTGCAGATGCGCGCATGAACACCCCCGCCACTATCGGAGGCAAAAACTGGCGCTGGCGCGTACGTAAAGAGGCATTGAACCCCACGGTCTCCGCCATGCTTGGCGAAATTACACAGACTTACATGCGCGGATGAGACTGCGCAATGTCAAAAAGGATAAGATAGCATGAAAATTACGACCGCAATTTTTGATTTGGACGGCACCCTACTCAACACGCTGGGTGACCTGACTGACAGTGTCAACTGTGCCATTGTGCGCCGCGGCTTTGCAGCTGTAACCGAAGAGGAAACCCGTGTACGCGTTGGCAATGGTGTACGCAAGCTGATTGAACGCTGCATCCCGGAGAACAAGCGTACAGAAGCGATGATTGACACCTGTCTGGACGAATTTCGCACGGCTTACAACCAGCGTATGATGAACCGTACCCAACCGTATGACGGCATCCTGCCCCTGCTGCGGCAGCTGAAAAAGGCCGGAGTCTCGGTCGGCGTATTATCTAACAAGTACGATCTGGCTGCCAAAAGCCTGATTCGTCACTTTTTCGGCGACTTGGTGCAGATCACCTACGGCGAACGGCCGGATATTCCGCGCAAGCCCGATCCCACCAGCGTATTGCAGCTGCTGCGCGAACTGGGCGGTGATGCAGCCACGACACTCTACATCGGGGACAGCGCAACCGATATGCAGACGGCTAAAAATGCCGGTCTGCTGGCTGTTGGCGTAACATGGGGCTTTCGCTCGGCCGAGGAATTGACAGATGCCGGTGCGGACGCTCTTGTCAGCAGTCCTGCCGATCTGCTCCCATTGTTCGAGCGCGGCCTGCTGGCCGTGGATGCCATCTGTCAGGCATTTACAAAGCGTGGCTTTGGCTTTACTTATTTTCCGACCGCAGCAGACGCCATGCCGTACCTCATCAACGCTTGTTCGGGCAAATCTGTTTCGCTCGGCGGCTCCATAACACTCAAGGAGCTCGGTTTTCCCGATGCCTTCTCCAACAGCACCGCAGTGCATTGGCATTGGGTACGTGCCGGGGAGTTTTTCCAAACGCCGGATATTTACCTCAGTTCGGCTAATGCATTGAGCGAAAACGGCGAGGTCGTCAATATCGACGGCACTTGCAATCGTATCGCCGGTACGCTGTTTGGTCCAAAACGCTGCATCTTTGTCTGCGGTATCAATAAGCTGTGTCCTGATCTGGAGAGCGCTATCGACCGAGCACGAAACATTGCCGCTCCGCTTAACGCTCAGCGTCTGGGGAAGAAGACACCTTGCGCTGTGGACGGCAAATGCCACGACTGTCAAAGTCCCGATCGTATCTGTCGCGCAATGACCATTCATATGGGACCGCCGCAGAGCATGGAACGCTGTGAAATCGTTTTGATTGGCCAGCCGCTTGGCTATTGATCTGCTCTTACCGTTCCGACGCTAAATCCGCGTGTTTTAAAGAAAAACACGCGGATTTTTTCAAATGCAACTCGTAGTTGCGTGATTTCAAAGCAAACACGGTGGCGTGCAACCGTGTTTTTCGATATAATAGCCTCACTAACCAAGGAGGTAACCAAACATGACACTGGGAGAGAAAATCACCGATCTGCGAAAAAAGCACGGTCTGTCGCAGGAAGATCTGGCGATCACATTGGGCGTATCCCGGCAGGCAGTCAGCAAATGGGAGCTTGGCGACGCGACGCCGGACACGGACAAAATCGTGGCGTTGGCAGAATATTTTGATGTGACGACCGACTGGCTGCTGCGGGATATCGAACTGTCTGCCCCGGAAAGCAAAACCAATTCCATCGCATCCGTTGCAGAAATGCTCCGTGGTGCCCCTATGTTGCTGAACCTGACCATTGGCGGCAATATCTTTGGCGCTGCCTTGATGATTTACGACCTGTGGCAACAAACGTATTATCATATCCCGACCATTGTCGGTCTATTCATACAGGTCGGCATGTGCACCCTTTTTCTTGGACTGTGTAGTTCCATTCAAACGCAGGACAACAGTACCGGACAGCAGTGGCAGCAGAGATACTGGCGGTGCAATATTTATGCGCTTGCACTCATGCCAAGCTTCTGGGCGGCCAGTATCACGCTCGACATACTGGCACAGTGTTTTCCTGTGTCCTCACTTCTCCTGCTGCCAATGACAACAGTGGTCTATGTTCTGGTATGCGCGCGGATGCACTTCGTCACCCGTGGGGTTCGATAATTTTTTTATTTTTTTCATATTTCTGCTTGACAGAACATCATGCCTTTGCTATAATAAATATCGCGCTGATGAGTTCGGCGCGATACAAAATGCGGCTGTAGCTCATCTGGTAGAGCGCCACCTTGCCAAGGTGGAGGTAGCGAGTTCGAGCCTCGTCAGCCGCTCCAGAACAAAAACACTGTCAAATCGGCAGTGTTTTTTGTTATTCAAACTTATTTTATACAAGAAAACAATAGCCCTGTCAATCGACAGGGCTATTGTTTTCCATATTCTTAATTTGATAAGAGCCGTCTATCAGGCGATGCAGCAGCTTTTCAAACTGTACCCCATGCATCGGATCGGTTTCCTGCTCCAACGTATACGCGATGCAATCCTTGACATATTCCCCTGCTTGTTCACAGGCCGCTGTCAGCCGTTCACCGTTGAGCAGCGCTGACAACATGACCGATGCAAACAGATCCCCTGTACCGGGATAATATCGGTCAATGCGCCGATGCAGGCTGAGCGTGCCATCACTCTCCGACAGGCAGCCCGAACCGACCTTTCCTTTCTCGAAATCCAACCCGGTCAGCACAACCTGTGCACCATAGCGTGTGCGCAGCGCCCGCAGCCACTCCCACGCCTCGTCTGCATCACGCGGTTTGCTGCTCGGGTCACGGTCCAGTAAAATCGCCGCCTCGGTTGTGTTGGGTGTAATGATATCCGCAATCGCACACAACTCACGCATACGGGTACACATTTCTGATGTATAGGTATCATACACTTTCCCATTATCTCCCATGACCGGATCGATCAAGGTCATCCCATCCGCCTTTTTCAGCCGTCTGGCTGCCTCCCCGACACAGTCAATCTGATCTGCCGAACCCAAAAAGCCTGCATAGATTGCCTCAAAGCGCAGCCCTAGCGCATCATATTGGTCGATTGTTCCCGGCATTGCATCGGTCAGGTCTGTGGTAATCCAACCGGGAATTGCAGTATGCGTGGAAAACACTGCCGTCGGCAGCGGCACACACTGATGCCCTCCCGCAGAAATCACCGCAATAATTGGTACCAGCGACGACCGTCCAAAGCCCGACAAATCATGCAGCGCCAGAACCTTTTTTTGCATGGCCATTCACATCCTTTTTTTCTGTCCGTGTTCCATCATACGATGAATCCGTGCCCCTGTCAATCATTCTTGCTTTCTCCTGGCCATAATGGTAAAATAATTATATTATTTACGTTAACTGTCAAAGGAGTCTTTCCATGCTCAAGCAACGCATTTTTTCTATTATTCTGGTACTTACTCTGATTTTTTCCAGTGCTGGCGCTGTCCAGACAGCGCAAGATGGTATGCACGGCGTATGGGTATCCACCATATACAATATCGATTATCCCTCTGCGCAAGGTCTGTCGGTAGATGAACTCAAGAGTGAGGCCGATACCATGCTCGATAATATTGCGGCGATGGGACTGAATACGGTTTTCCTGCAGGTTCGTCCTTCCGCCGACGCACTTTATTCATCGGAGATTTTCCCGTGGAGCCGGTATGTCAGCGGTACTGTCGGACAGGCGCCGGACGGTGACTTTGATGTCCTCGCCTACTGGATTGAAGGCGCTCATAGCCGCGGCTTACAGCTGCACGCTTGGATCAATCCCTATCGCATCACAAAAGACGGCGAAAGTGAGTGGGAGTCCTTGCCCGAGAACAGCCCCGCCAAGCAGCATCCGGAATGGGTTGTAAAATACGAGGACAATTACTACTTTAATCCCGGTTTGCCTGCCGTACAGCAGCTTGTGGTGGATGGCGCATCTGAAATCGTGAAAAACTATGACGTAGATGGCATCCATCTGGATGATTATTTCTATCCGGGCACAGATTTTGATGATTCCTCCACTTATGCCCGCTATGGACAGGATTTCAGCGACATCGGTGATTGGCGCCGCGATAACGTTAACACCTTGATCGCCACACTTGACAAAACGCTACACGAAATCGATCCGACCTTATCGTTTGGCGTCAGCCCTGCCGGTATTTGGGACAACAAAACCGACAATCCCAAAGGCAGTGAAACCAACGGCCGCTCTTCCTATCGAGAAATCTATTGCGATTCCGTCGAATGGATTAGAAAGGGAACGGTCGACTATATCTGTCCGCAGCTTTACTGGTCTATCGGCTATGAAATCGCCGATTTTCAAGTATTGGTAGACTGGTGGCAGCAGATAGTCTCCACCAGCGATGTGGCTCTGTACATCGGCATCGGCGCCTATCGTGCGGCCGAAGCCCAGCCGGGTGATGTCTGGTATGGCACGGATGAACTACAGCGTCAGCTCACCCTGCTAGACAACAGCATTGATATTCAGGGCGAGGTATTTTTCAGTTACTCTTCCCTGCAAAACGTAGACGGCTGCGCGGCAATGCTTTCCGAGCACTATGCATCCAATGAAAAAACACCGGATGCCACGCCGGATACTTCGGTGCAGCAGTCCTCGCTGCTTGAACTGGTTTCCCGGTTTATTGCCAGCCTGTTTCATTCATAACAAGGAGGCGTTTTCCTTTGGCAGATCTTCTCTCCCGCGAATATGAGGTTAATTACGGTCACATCGACAACCGCGGTATTGCAAAACCATCCTTTCTCTGGCTGGTCATGCAGGATGCCGCCACTGTGCACGCAGAATCGCTGCATCTTGCCCAAGACGAGCTGAATATCCTGTGGGTACTCTCACGCATGAAAGCGCGTCTGACACGCCCTCTGCGCCCGTATGAGCGCATCCGCTGCGAAACATGGTGTCCCGGCATTCGTGGAGCAAGCTGGTATCGCTGTTTTGCATTCTTTGCGGATGAACAGCAGATTGGAGACGCACAATCCATGTGGGTCACGCTCGATCCCGTATCGCATCGTATCCTGCGTCCCAGCTCTTTCCCTGCAGCGGAAAGCTATCTGCACACTGCGCGCGGAGAACTGTTTGAACCGCTGCCCAAGCTGTCCTGTGATACTGTCCGGCCGCATCATATCCACACCGTTCAGTATTCAGATTTGGATGTCAACAACCACGTCAATAATGTGCGCATTGTAGAGCTGATTTCGGACGCGCTCGACTTACAGCGCCAGCCGGGCTTTGTCTCCTCCTTGCAGGTCAACTATACCGCTGAAACCGCTTTTGGTGAACAGCTTGCGCTGCTCTGTGGCACGACAGACGGCGCGCGCTATGTACGCGGTGAAACAGACGGAAAAGCGCATTTTGAGGCGCTTGCAACCCTATCGCCATTTGAAATGCAGGAGGCATGACCACATGACCGAACTGATTCAACAAGCCACGGAGGATATTCTCCGCGTATGCCAACCGCACCGAATCATTTTGTTTGCAGAAAAGCGAACCATGGCCACAGGCAAGCTCAAGGCACTGAGCCTGTGTGTCATCGTACCGGACGGCACGGATTGCCGTCATTTGCGCACTCAGCTGCATCTGGCGCTTTCCGCTGATATTCCAGTCAATTTAAGTGTATACACCGCCGAGGAGTGGGACGATCTACTGGAGGATGAAACCTCTTATGCCGCATGGATCGCCCGGAAAGGCCAGGTGATTTATGAGCAGAAAACGTAGAGGCGCATCCGATAGCCACTTTTACTATAAATGGCTGGATAAGGCGTTATGTGACCTGCAATGTGCACGCCTGCTGCTGACATATGGCGGTGACCACTACAACATCGCCTTCCACTGTCAGCAGGCCATTGAAAAAGCGTTAAAGGGATATTTATTATTCCGCACCGGCCGCCATTATGACGGTCACAACCTGACTTATCTGTGTCGTCAGGCCATTCAGCAGGATGCCGATGCTTTCTCGGAATATCTTGACGAGAGCGCCGCACTCAATGATCTGTATATTGAAACACGATATCCGACCGACCTGCCATTCGAAATTGATGAAATGGAAATCCGGCGATATTTGGACATGGCCGAACGCATGTTCGCAGCTATTCGGCGCGAACTATATGCCAGCGGCCGACCGCATTGCGTCGAATAGCAGAAAAAAGCTGCTGCAACGTGAAGTTGCAGCAGCTTTATATTTGCATCTCACCTGTTAAGCGCGTTCATTCTCATTCTGCGCTTTTGCAGTAAGCCCATGACGAATGGGTTTCCACTCGACTTTTCCAACCAGCGCGACCAAAGAAATCGGGATATATGTCAGCATAAACAGCGGGAAAGTAAATACATACAAAATCTTTTTCCAAACGCTGCCCTTGATTTTCTTCCATTCAGTCCCCATCGTGAACGCACCGAACATAAACAAACTGAACGAAATTCCCTTGACTGTGGACAGAACAATTCGTCCCAGCATACGCAATACACGATATGTAATAAACGCCGGCTGTGACAGACTGCTCAGGCAGGCAAACAGGGCAAGCCCCAATACACCGATTGTCACCAAATTGCAAGGTGCTACCGTCATGAGCATATCATAGCAGGATACACCCTTTCTGCCGCCACGCAAACAACCGCGGAGCAATGGCGCCGTGTACTTCGCATCCACCTGATAAAAGCCTTTGCTCCAACGCAGACGCTGATCCCAAGACTGACGGAACTGAATGGGCTGCTCGTCATAGATAACTGCCGTACCGCAATAGCCAATCTTCCGACCGCGTGCCGCACAGGCAATGGAGAACTCAATATCCTCCGTCAGCAGATGATAGGGCCAGCCACCTTCTTCACGGATGACATCTGCCGCAACCAAAAAGCCTGTACCGGAAACAGCACAGTTGACACCAAGTTGTGTGCGTGGACGATTGAGAAAACGCGCCTCACGCAGGAACCAAAGCGCATAGCCTGCGGAAATCCAGTTGTCGCAAAAGTTTTTCGAATTGCGGTAGCTGGTCAGCGCAGTGTACTCGCCAGTGTCAAACATCTTATTCATCTCACGCACAAATTGCGGGTCCACCAGATTATCGGCATCGAACACAAAAAATCCGTCATACGTTTTTTCGCCGTAATCCTCGAAAATATGATGGAACAAATAATCCAGCGCATATCCCTTGCCAACCTGCACCTTATTAAACCGCTCATACACGATTGCACCCGCCTTGCGGGAGACATCCGCCGTGCCGTCCGTGCAGTTATCCGCAATGACAAAGATGTCCAACAATTCCTCTGGATAATCCTGTCGTTTTAGCGTTTGAATCAAATCTCCAATAACGCCTTCTTCATTACGCGCTGCAATGATTGCCGCATATCGATGCAGCTTTGCATCCTGCTTGCCCTGACGGCCTTTGCCAAGCAAGCCAACCACCAGATACACGATCTGATAGGCATATGCTGCTGTAAAAAATACAAATAAAACGAATTGCAGACTCTCTAAAAACCGAAGCATATAAATCCTTCGTCTCCTTCATCTTTGTCCGATTATTATCATCCCGTTTTTCCTTGTAATATCATAGCACTATTCCCGTTTAATGCAACAGCTTTTTGCGCTTTTTCACCTGCTTGCCCGCATTTTTCTCTGTTCGCACAAAAATCCAGCGATTTTTTCTGCAAATTTCATCACTGTTTTCTGTCACATTTTGTCGTTATGCTAATCGCATTATAGCACACTACTTCTACCCATTTCCGCAAGAAATTATGAAGATGAAAAATATTTTGCTATTTTGTCACACAACACAGCCCTCAATCGTTATCGTAGTGAAAGACTAACTATTAAAAGTCAAGGCTAAAAATGTGGATTGGCAAAAAAACGTAGACGGATCAAAAAAGGTATAGCAAAGCTGACGTCCGTTAGGACGCCTCCGCAGAACTATGAAAGCAACGAGGTTATGCTGCGGCATAGGGTCTCTGGGACT
>NZ_JBQKJR010000050.1:0-23800 GCF_052117165.1 Agathobaculum sp. LCP25S3_E8 | reverse complement strand
GTACAAGTTCCTTGAGCTGCCCCTTGATAACTTCCTCGTTTAGCTGTACAATCTTCTCGGACATGGTTTGCTGTCTCCTTTCGAATGGTGTGTCGCGACTTCATTCTACCAGAGATCTGCAAACCATGTCTTTTTTGTTTTTGCGAAACTTATTCTACCTGACCTTTTTTGTTTTTGCGAAACTTATTCTACCTGACCAAGATGTACAGCCCCAGCTAGACATGGAACAACCTCGGTCTGGACGGGTTCAATGATGATATTCACATAATAGTAAAACACAGCATCTAAACACTACCAATGTTTAAATGCTGTGTTTTTTAGTGCCTTATCATGTCTAAAAACGGTTATTGAGTGTTGTTTTCAGCGATAAGTGCTTGCTGAATAGCATAAAGTTGTTCACGAAAAGATTCGCCTGATTGATTGCTTATTACGCTTAAGACTTGACTAAAATATGAAGAATCAAATTGTTGAATAGTAACATTTTGAGTAGTTACTGTATAACAAAATTTAGATATCCACTGTGCTGTAAAAGAGTACTCATCATTCAATTTCTGATCAAAGCGAAATGTAAACTCACTATATGCTATGTAGTTGTAACAGGTAGACTGCAAATCTTGATAACAATCTTGAAAACGCTCGTTATCATTCATCGAATAGGCAACTACCGTTGAGCTGATATCCTGTTGTAGCTTGAGCAAGTACGATCGGGCATAGGCTGAAGCCTGATACAAATACTGATCTCTTTGATCTAACAGACTTCTTATTGCAAAAAATTGTATAATCATAATACAAACTATTAAAAGTATTAGCCCGCGTTTTACATGGCATTTAATATTCATGATACAGTTATGGACCTACATTTACAGACATACTGGCAGTTGTTGTTCTAATTATAAATCGTCCTGCCGACGTATCAACACCATATGTCAAATACGAGTAAGCACGATATGTACCAGTATTTCTTCCATTTGTAGTAATGCAAAAGCCTACAGGCATTCCTGTAGCTGTTGTATCGAACTTTTCTCGTTCAAACGAACCAAGCTCTACTCTGAAATACGAGTGTGAAGCTCCGTCACTATATTCAACATTACCAGAAACATTTAAAAGGGTTTGAATTGTATCAGTAGGTATTCCTATAAGGGAATAAATGTCTCTGATCATTGGATGAAAGTACGAATTCAAATTGGATTGATTTTGGCCGCTAAAGGCATGGAGCGCCCCAATAAATGTATCTCCAGAAAATTCTTGCAATCCTATTTCATATTTAGAAACATATGCTTCATAAAAAATAACGCTATTTACAAAATCACTTTGCTTTACATTGCCGCAATAGCTTACTAACAAACAGAGAACCTCAGGGACACCTTCATCAATCCAAATGCCAAGGCGTTGCCCATTCGTTCCAGTTCCTTCATATGATCCTTCTCCCGGATCATTGGGACGAAATTGTCCATAAGCATATCCTTTACCAACAACATCATTAGAAAGCATTGTGGGAGTTTCGTTTGTGGTTTCTGAGTTGTTTTGCGTTTGGACTTCATTAAGGCTTATTCCTTTTACTGCTCGATAAAATTCATCCCAAAAGCTTTCTGTAAGCTCCAAATTTCCGAACTGTAACAAGGTCTGCTTCATATGGTCATTACTTTTATAATCTGCAGAAGTAATAGTAACTCCGACGTTAATATCATCTTTTCCTTCAAATTTAGTCAAGCATGCATCAACAATATAATCCGATCCTAAGATACCCAAATTACCAGTAAGATCTCCTATTATTACTGTTTCACTTGGGAGTGAAAGGCTCGAAACTTTTCCTTCAGCCTCGACTGAGTACGTCTGCTCGCCAATATACATGTCAAAATTAAGCCACGCTGTCCCTGAGTTCGCTTCATCCATTGTAATTTGGTAAGTGTAATTTACAGTGTTTTCCATATTAGAGATAGAGGCTATACTTGGGTTCGGACAAAATATCTCATTAAAGGTAGCTTCATCTGCAACTAATGCGAGATCACTGATTCCATCGGCAAGCTGTTCGCTTTGCCCCACGGCTATGTTCTCTAGTGCTGCTGCAGACGTAAAAGTGGACGAAAGGACAATAAATGATAGTGCGGCTGCAAGTTTTCGTTTTAACATAATGTTTTCCTCCGAACTCTGATTAGAATATAGCGGTCTGCTTATATTATTACCAGTTTCCAAGCCTTTGCGATCAATGTAGCATTAACCATTTCGTTGTCATTACAAGTCAATCCAATAGGGATCAACCCAATATCCATGTGTTTCGTTCCGGTGGCGGTCTTGCTGCTTCCCATTTAGCGGACGGTATTTATATACATCTATCATTTGCTCCAGATCAACAATGAGCTGGTTGTGTTTTCACCCCTTCCTTTTTCATCCTGCTTTTTTATCAGTGCCATTTCAATTTTAGTCAAGGAAGCCGTGCTGATCGAGCATGTCGACAATGTACTCCTCTTTGGTGAGGCCGCGCTGAACTTGACGGACATATTTTTCCCTGATCTGAAAAAGCCACAAATTTCAAGTATCTCTTTGTCCAGCAAAGACGTCAGGATATTGTGGATGTAGTCAATACTCCCACTGGTCGCATTCCCTGATCTTTGTGAAATCTCAACAGATAATGGTGCTCCAACATTCCAAACAATGTGAAGAAGCATTTCTTCCGAGTTTGATGATGCTTTTTTCAATATAATCAATAATCACCTTTTTGGTTAATTAACTTTCTATGGTGTTATCATATACGTTTTTCTAAAAAATAGCAATTTAAAAGTCAAACAAAAACTGACAAAATTTATTGGTATATATACCTAACCGATCTGCAACAGGTAAAATAATAAAGAGCCATGCCTTATAGCAATAAGCATGGCTTTTTGATCATATCAAGGCTCATCAAAAAAAAGTAAATTGGTGGTAGATTGAAAATTGTATTTATTGTTTTTACATAATTAAGTTTAAGATTAAACCTATTTAAATGCCATAAGCAATATTTTCATTATTCTGCTGCTATATCTACTGCTTGAGACTATCTTTTTCATAAAAAGGCGGGCTGTGCCCGCCTTTTTATACAGGTAAGAAGAAAAGTTTCGTTTATCGGAACTTTTTCTCGCTCGGGGCGCATCCGCGGCCCCGCCGCGGTGCGTCCCCCTCGATTGAACCTGTACGGTTCAATCGAATTTTTAGATTGTATTGATATCCACCATCTCACAGTTTTCAATCTTGATGTCGCCCTCGAGGCAGCGCAGCAGTGCGGATGCCGTATCAATCGAGGTCAGGCACGGAATGGCGCGCTCTACCGCCGTGCGACGGATGTGCACCGAGCCCAGCTCCGGATGACGGCCCTTGACCGAGGTGGCAACAACATAGTCAATCTTGCCGGACTCAATCAGGTCGATGATATTCGGGGACGGCTCATCCACGTTGCGGATGGCATTGGTCGCAACCATGTGACGGTTGAGCACGTTCGCCGTGCCGCTGGTAGCATAAATGTCAAAGCCAAGGGCTTCAAACCGCTCGCCGATGCGGATAGCCTCCTGCTTGTCCGAATCGCGCACGGAAATGAGCACCGCACCCTTTTTCTTCATCTTGAAGCCCGCGCCGATAAGGCCCTTGAGCAGCGCCTCGCGGAACGAGGTCGAAACGCCCAGCACCTCGCCGGTCGACTTCATCTCCGGCCCCAGCTGGGTATCGAGGTCGCGCAGCTTCTGGAACGAGAACACCGGCACCTTGACCGCATAGTGGTCGCTCTCCGGATGCAGGCCGGTGCCGCAGCCCATGTCGCGCAGCTTTTCACCGAACATGCAGCGCGTCGCCAAATCCACCATCGGTACGCCCGTCACCTTGGAAATATACGGCACGGTACGCGAGGAGCGCGGATTGACCTCAATGACATAAATCTGGTCGTTATACAGCACAAACTGGATGTTGACCAGACCGAGTACCGCCAGATTCTTAGCCAGCGCCTCGGTGTAACGAATGATGGTCTCCTTGTGCTTCGGCTCGATATTGATAGAAGGATAAATCGAAATCGAGTCGCCCGAGTGAACGCCCGCGCGCTCGAAGTGCTCCATGATGCCCGGAATGAGGATGTCTTCGCCGTCGCAGATGGCGTCGACCTCGATTTCGCGGCCCATCATATATTTATCAACCAACACCGGGTTTTCCACCTTGTTGCGGGTGATAACCTTCATAAACTCGCGCACGTCCTCTTCCTTGTACGCGATTTCCATGCCCTGACCGCCCAGAACATAGGACGGACGCACGAGCACCGGATAGCCCAGCTCGTCGGCGGCCTTAACCGCTTCTTCCTCGGTCATAACCGTGTGGCCCGCCGGACGCGGAATACCACACTTTTCGAGGATAACGTCGAACTTCTCACGGTCCTCCGCCGCGTCGATGCTCCATGCAGGCGTACCGAGAATCGGAATGCCCAGCTTTTCGATATGCGCGGCGAGGTTGATGGCGGTCTGTCCGCCGAACTGCACGATGGCAAAGTCCGGCTTTTCTGCATTGACAACGCCGGTCACGTCCTCGGGCGTCAGCGGCTCGAAATACAGACGGTCCGCCGTATCAAAGTCGGTCGAGACGGTCTCCGGGTTGTTGTTGATGATAACGGTCTCGCAGCCGAGCTTTTGCAGCGCCCAGACCGCGTGCACCGAGCAGTAGTCGAACTCGATGCCCTGACCAATGCGAATCGGGCCGGAGCCGAGCACCAGCACCTTCTTTTTACCGGAGGCGGGCTTGACCTCAGTCTCCTCGTCATAGGTCGAGTAGTAGTACGGGGTTTCCGCCTCGAACTCGGCGGCACAGGTGTCAACCATCTTGTAAACCGGCAGACGCTTTACCCCGGAAATATCCTTGCCGGACAGCTGCTCGATGGTCTTGTCAAGGAAGCCCATCTTCTTGGCGCGCAGGTACAGGTCCTTGTCGATGGTTTCGGCCGTGGCAAGCGCCTTCTCCATGTCGACGATGTTCTGGAACTTATGCAGGAAGAAGGTATCCATCGTGGTGACCTCGTGAATCTCCTCGATGGTCATGATGCCGCGGCGCAGCGCCTCGCAGATGTGGAACAGACGCTGGTCGTCCGTGCGGGCGACGCCCTTCTTAATTTCCGCGTCCGACTGCTGCTGGATGCGCGGAGCAATCATGCTGTCCAGCTTGATTTCGCAGCCGCGCACGGCCTTCATCAGCGCACCCTCGAAGCTGTTGTCAATCGCCATGACCTCGCCCGTCGCCTTCATCTGCGTGCCGAGCGTGTTGTCCGCATACACGAACTTGTCAAACGGCCAGCGCGGGAACTTGACCACGCAGTAGTCAAGCGTCGGCTCAAAGCAGGCCTTGGTCTTTTTGGTGACGGCGTTTTCGATTTCGTCCAAGCCGTAGCCGACCGCAATCTTCGCGGTCACCTTGGCAATCGGATAACCGGTCGCCTTGGAGGCGAGCGCCGAGGAGCGCGAAACACGGGGATTTACCTCGATGACCGCGTACTCGAACGAATTCGGATTGAGTGCGTACTGCACGTTGCAGCCGCCCTCGATGCCCAGCTCGGTGATGATGTTGAGCGCGGAGGTGCGCAGCATCTGGTATTCCTTGTCGCACAGCGTCTGGCTGGGTGCGACGACGACCGAGTCGCCCGTGTGGACGCCGACCGGGTCGACATTTTCCATGTTACAAATCGTGATGGCGTTGCCCTTGTGGTCGCGCATGACCTCGTATTCGATTTCCTTCCAGCCGGCGATACATTTCTCGACCAGAATTTCATCGACGCGGGAATACATAATGCCGGTTGCGGCAATCTCGCGCAGCTGGTCCCACGTGTAGGCAATACCGCCGCCCGTGCCGCCGAGCGTATACGCCGGGCGGATAATGACCGGCAGACCGATTTCCCGGGTAAACTCGACCGCGTCCTCCACCGAATGCACAACCTTGGACGCGATGCAAGGCTCACCGATTTTTTCCATCGTGTCCTTGAACATCTGACGGTCCTCGGCCTTGGCGATGGTCTCCGGGTTCGCGCCGAGGAGCTTTACGCCCATCTTGTCCAGGAAGCCGCTCTCACACAGCTCCATGGCGAGGTTCAGACCGGTCTGGCCGCCGAGGTTGGGCAGCAGCGAGTCCGGACGCTCTTTCTTGATGATTTCCTGCACCGCTTCCACGGTCAGCGGCTCGATATAGACCTTGTCGGCCATAGCCTTATCGGTCATGATGGTGGCGGGGTTGGAGTTGACAAGCACAACCTCCAGACCTTCCTCGCGCAGCGCGCGGCAGGCCTGCGTGCCCGCGTAGTCAAACTCGGCCGCCTGGCCGATGACGATGGGGCCGGAGCCCAGTACCATTACCTTATGAATATCCTTGCGCAGCGGCATTACTGAGCACCTCCCTTTGCTTTTGCAATGTTCTCCATGAATTTATCAAACAGATACGATGTGTCCATCGGGCCGGGGCAGACCTCGGGGTGATACTGCACGGTGAACACCGGACGGCCGATATGCTCGACACCCTCAACCGTGCCGTCGTTCAAATTGACATAGCGCACACGGGCGATGCTCGGGTCGGCCGACTCGCCCACGACCGCGTAGCCGTGGTTCTGGCTGGTGATATAGGTGCGGTCCACGTCCAAATCCTTGACCGGATGGTTGACACCGCGGTGACCGTACTTGAGCTTGGTGGTCTTGGCGCCAATGGCAAGGCTCAACAGCTGATGACCGAGGCAGATGCCGAAAATCGGGATATTGCTCTCGAGCAGCTTCTTGATGTTCTCGACAATCTCGACGTTTTCCGCCGGGTCGCCGGGGCCGTTGGACAGCATCACGCCGTCAAACTTGCCGATAACCTCCTCCGGCGGGGTGAAAGCCGGGATGGTGACAACCTCGCAGCCGCGCTTTTGCAGCTCGCGCTCAATGTTGTACTTCACGCCGTAGTCATACAGCGCGATGCGGTATTTCTGCTCGCCCTCCGCCGGGTAAACGCGGCTCTCCTCGCAGGTGACCGACTTTACCGCGTTCTTGACAACATACGCTTTCATTTCCGCGATGGTCTGCTCATCCGGCTCGAAACCCTCGGTGTAAATCACGCCGTTCATAACGCCTGCATTGCGCAGCTTGCGGGTCAGCGCGCGGGTGTCGATGCCTGCAAGGCCGACAACCTTCTGCTCCTTGAGGTATTCGTCCAGCGTCAGGCGGCAGCGCCAGTTGGACGGATACTCCGCGATTTCGCGCATGATAAAACCGGAAACCCAGCTCTTGCGGGATTCGTAATCGTCAAAGTTGATGCCGTAGTTGCCAATCAGCGGATAGGTCATGGTGACCACCTGACCATAATAGGACGGGTCGGTCAAAACCTCCTGATAACCGGCCATGCCCGTGTTGAACACGACCTCACCAATGCTCTGCCCTTCGTAGCCGACGGCCGTACCCTCAAACAGGGTGCCGTCTGCGAGCAGTAAATACGCTTTTTTCAAGTGAAAATCACTCCCAATTCAATCCTGATTATTCTGTCTTTCGGTCATGCACCGATTATGCTTATCGAATCGCCGCGACAATATCATCGCGCATACGGATGGCTTCCGCACGTGCAGCTTCCTTATAATCCTCGCCGTTTTTGCCGGTTTTCTTCCACGCGCACATGATGCCGCGCGAGGAGTTGACGATTGCACCCAGTCCGTCGTCGTTGAAGGCGTTTGCAATGTCCTTTGCCGTTGCGCCCTGCGCACCGTAGCCCGGCACGAGGAAATAGGACTTCGGCAGCAGCTCACGGATGATTTTCTGCTCCTCCGGATAGGTCGCGCCAACCACCGCGCCGACCTGATTGTAGCCGCACGGGGTGTCCAGACCCTCGCTCCATTTTGCGACCATCTCGGCCATACGCGCGTAGAGCGGCTTGCCCTCCATATCGCGGTTCTGCAGCTCGCCGGAGGACGGGTTGGAGGTTTTAACGAGCATAAACAGGCTCTTGTCCCGCTCGCGGCACTCCTTGAGGAACGGCTCGACGCCGTCCGTACCCAGATAGCCGTTGACGGTCACGCTGTCGCAGCCGTAAGGCGCGATTTCGGTATCGCCTACACGGGTCTTGCCCAGATACGCCTCGGCATAGGCGGTTGCGGTTGCGCCGATGTCGTTGCGCTTGATATCGCCGATGACGTACATGCCCTTGGCGTGCGCGTAGTCGATGGTCTCCTTGAGCGCCATCGCGCCGTACGAACCGAGCAACTCATAGTATGCCGCCTGCGGCTTGACCGCGGGCACGATGTCGCACAATGCGTCAATCAGGCCGCAGTTAAACGCAACTACGCTCTCCGCCGCTGCACGCAGCGTCTCGCCGTGCAGCATCATGTTGCGTCCCGCAATGTGCTGCGGGATGTACTCCAGCCGCGCATCCAGGCCGGCAACGGTCGGGTTACCCTTTTCCTTGATTTTTTCTACCAGTGTTTGGATGGACATAGATATTCTTCCTTTCTCAGCTGCAAGCGGTTATCCTACGTTTCACTGCTCAAAATAACAACATTGTCTGCTCCGTCGACCTCGGTCAGGCGCACGCTGACGCGCTCGTCGCGCGCGGTCGGCAGGTTTTTTCCGATATAATCCGGTCGGATGGGCACCTCTCGGTGGCCGCGGTCTATCAGCACGGCAAGCTGAATGCGTCCCGCGCGGCCCTGCTGAGACACCGCTTCGATCGCGGCGCGCACCGTACGGCCGGTATACAGCACATCGTCCACCAGCACGACCGTCGCGCCCTCGATGCGCCCATCGGGCGGCGATTTGGGCGCTTCCTCGCGCGGCTTATCGTCCCGCCACGGAGTCACGTCCAGCTCGATCACCGGCGGCATACGCCCTTCGACCTCCCCGAGCTTTTTTGCAATGCGCTGGGCCAGAAACACGCCGCGTGTTTTTACCCCGGCCAGCAGCAGGTTTTCCACACCCTTGTTTTTTTCGATGATTTCAAAGGCGATACGGGTCAGTGCGCGGCGCACACCGTCCGCATCCATAATCACGGCCTTTTGTTCGGCCATCCTGCCACCTCCCATCGGAAAAATTTACAAAAAAACAGCCTCCTGCGCCGAAAGCAGAAAGCCGTACCTCAAATTACACCTGTCCCCCATTCCCCGGCTGACGGCGTATGCACTGTTTTCTGCCTTGGCGGCTCACGGGCCGCGCCTTAAAGGCGGATTGTTTCATTTATTATATCGTATGAAACGGTTTTTGTAAACAGACGATACCACAAAACAATTTTGTTTTTTTATACAAATTTTGTTGCCGCCGCATAACGTAAGGATTGACGCAAAGCGGACATACTATGTTCGGCGGCACCAAACACATTTTATTGAAAGGCGGCGGACAAATCATGCGGGTATCTCCCTTCATTTCAGGCATTGCGACCGGTGCGGTCGCGGGCGCGGTCGTCTCCATGATGGCGGCGGGCGCAATGATGAACCCCTCGGTGCGGCGCAGCGCGCAGCACGCGGCAAACAAGGCGGAGCACGCCATGCACAAGGCGGCCAATAACGTCGGCCACATGCTGGGCTGACGACACAAAAAAGGAGAAGCACATTGGCTTCTCCTTTTTTATATTTTTACGCTACATTCACATCTGCGGTATGCCCCAGTTTTTTATCATGCAGCCGACGCGCGGCATACACAACCGGCGTGTCGAGCAGCGAGGTGAAAATGAAAATCACATAGCTCGACAGGGCAACCGAAATCAGCGTCGGAATATCATAGGTACCCCAGAAGGCCAGTGCGGTAAACAGCACCGTGTTGACCAGCTGGGAAACCAGTGTCGAACCGTTGTTGCGCAGCCAGAGGAACGCGCGGTGGTCGCCGGTGCGCTTTTCGGTAATCTCCCACCATTTATGGTACAGCCAAACGTCGAACACCTGCGCGACCGCGTACACCGCCAGCGACGACAGCATCATACGCGGAGTGTTGGAAAAAATCGCCTGCATAGACGGCATCGCCCAATCATTCACCGACGGAATATAGGCCAGCCACGACTGCGACACAATAATAAACAGCACATTCGCGGCAATTCCCGCCCATACCGCCTGCTGCGCGGCTTTTTTGCCCGCAACCTCGCTTAAAATATCGGTCACCAGGAAGGTGGTTGCAAACAGGATGTTGCCGAGCGTCATTTCCATGCCGTAAGCATCAATCAGGATGAGCACCTCGATGTTCGCCGCAATGGTGGCAAACACGGTAAACGCCATCAGGCCGCCGGTGCCGAACAGGTAAAACCACAGCAGCACCGCACCGTACAGCACCACCAGCGTACCAATCAACAATAATTCGTTTGTCATTTTACTTCTCCTACGCCAAAATCTGTATTTTCCAACAGAATGTCCACACGCGGGTTGTCCCGGTAAAGCGGATACACCTCGCGCACAAAGGCCGCACGCGAAACGTCGTCCGGCCGGACAGATGTGGTGTTCGGAACCATGATGTTGACGCAGACACGGTCAAAATGCGAAAGACCGGTCTCGATATCGTGCCGCATGCTGTCCGCCGTCTGCCCGGCAAGACCGAACAACAGGCAGCAGTCGTCGAAGTCGGCGGCAATCTTCGCGGGGTCGGTCTCGTCAATGCCCTTGTCGAGTACCCACTCGCGGTAGTCCGCGTCGAAGGTTTCCACGCCGATTTTGACATGCAACGTGACCCCCTGCTCTGCAAACCGCGCACGCAGCGCAGGTAGCGTTCCCCGGAACATCCAGTGGCTTTCGATGTGCAGGTCGCGGATGCCCTTCTCGCGGCAGATGCGCTCCACCTCACGGATGGTGGACTCATCCAGCTCGGCAAATGAGCCGGAGTTAATCGCCTCTAGGCGACCGTATACGCCGGTCACCTGCGCCAGCACCGCACGGTTGAGGGTGAGGTTTGCCTGCTCGTCGCGCGATGCGTCCAGATGGTAGTCGCAGAAGCGGCAGCGCTTCCACGCGCAGCCCCGCCCGCGCAGCAGCACAATTTCGCGCGGATTTTTGTCCTCAATCACCGAATAGCGGGTCATCTCCACTGGTTTCCCCTCCGTTTGGCAAAAAAATAAGGCGTACCAAAAACGGTACACCATCCTTTGGCCCGCGCCGTCAGACGCGCAGTCAAACAAAAAATTTGCATTCCTGCAAATTTTCATCAAAACCGTGGCTCTGCCGCGATTTTGATACCAGAGCGAAAAAAGTTTCGACAAAGGAGGAACTTTTTTCGCTTAGGACGTGTCCGAGCAAAGCTCGGCGCGTCCTCTCTCGCTTGAAAGCGTGGTTTCAAGCGAAAATCCCGTAGTTTTGTTTAGAGACAGGATGGTTCCGAACTGTCTGTTATGGAATTGCTTTTCCATTATACCGGATTTCTGCCGAAAGTCAAGCATATACTTTCCCGAATGGAGGGATGTGCATGCCACTCGACACCATCGCGCGCATAAACGACGCCGTACGCGGCGTCATCTGGGGCGCTCCCATGCTGATACTGCTGGTCGGTACGGGCGTTTATTTCACCCTGCGCACCGGCTTGTTTCAGGTGCGCCATATCCGGCTGTGGCTGGGGCGCACCATACTGTCCTGTTTTTCTGGTAAATCACAGCGCACGGGCGGCATTTCCCCCTTTGCGACCGTGTGTACCGCGCTTGCGGCGACGGTCGGTACCGGCAACATCGCGGGCGTCGCTACTGCGCTGACCATCGGCGGCCCGGGCGCAGTGTTCTGGATGTGGATTGCGGCCTTTTTCGGCATGATGACCGCGTTCGCGGAAAACACGCTCGGCATGCTGTACCGCGAAAAGGGGCCGGACGGCGTATGGCGCGGCGGACCGATGTATTATCTGAAAAAGGGACTGCACGCGCCTGTACTGGCTGCGGCGTTTGCACTGTTCTGCGCGCTGGCTTCGTTTGGCATTGGCAACATGAGCCAGTGTAACTCGATTGCGGGCGGCCTGCACGGCGTATTCGGTGTGCCGCCGCTTGCGACCGGCCTTGCCACCGCCGCCCTGCTGGGTGCGGTCATGCTGGGCGGGCTGAAACGCATTTCGCGCGTGACCACCGCACTCGTGCCCGCCATGGCGCTGTTTTATATGGGCGGCGCGGCAATTGTGCTCTGGTGCCGCCGCGAAGTTCTTCCACAAGCCTGTGGACAAATTTTTGCCTGCGCCTTCGACCTGCGGGCGGCGGGCGGCGGCGCGGTTGGTTTCGGCATCCAGCAGGCCATCCGCATCGGCATTTCGCGCGGCGTATTCTCCAACGAGGCCGGCCTCGGTTCATCGGTCATGGTGCATACGGCGGCAGACGCAAAAGAGCCGTGCGAACAGGGCATGTGGGCGGTGTTCGAGGTGTTTTTTGACACGATTGTCATGTGTACCGTGACTGCACTCGTCATTCTGTCAAGCGGTGTTTACGACCCCGTGCAATACGGCCTTGCGGCGGGCACGCCGCTGCTCCAGCGGATGGAAACCGGCGCGACACTAACCGCGCGCGCGTTTTCCTCCGTGTTCGGCACGCCGGGCGGTGCGTTTGTCGCAGTCTCGCTGGCGCTGTTCGCTTTTTCTACCCTGCTCGGCTGGTCATACTACGGCCAACGTGCCGCAGAATACCTGTTCGGGCCGCGCGCGGTTCCTGTTTATAAGGTGTTGTTCGTTGCCGCGGCGGCCGCGGGCTGCGTCATGCGGCTGGATTTGGCGTGGGCACTGTCCGATACCTTTAACGGCTTGATGGCGCTGCCCAATCTGGCGGGTGTGCTCGCACTGCGGCGCGACGTGCTGGGCGAGTGGCGTCGCTACCGTCGGGCAAACCATATTATTTGACAATTCCTTCTATTTTCCTACTCTCTTCCCCCACATATTGCACAAATTTACGGCTTTTGCTTCTAAAAACTGTTTTTGACCTTGTCAAGCCGGTCCAATCCATATAAAATAAAAGAGCATTGCAGGAATCAAACAAATATCCTGCAAAATAAAGGGGGAAAATGGAATGGATTTAACGGCAACCGTGTGGACGCTGCTGCCGCCAATCATCGCGATTGCATTGGCGCTGATCACCAAGGAGGTTTACTCCTCCCTGCTCATCGGCATTCTGGCAGGCGCGCTGCTTTACACGGGCTTTAACCCACTGCATGCAGTCGAAACGACCTTCACGGTCATGGGCGGCAAGCTCGGGGACAACATCAACATCTGTATCTTTCTGGTGCTGCTGGGCATTTTGGTGTCGCTGGTCACCAAATCGGGCGCGTCCCGCGCCTACGGCGACTGGGCGGTCAAAACCATCCGGACACGCCGCGGCGCTTCGTTTGCAACCTCGTTTCTCGGCATGTTCATTTTTGTCGATGACTACTTCAACTGCCTGACCGTCGGTACGGTCATGCGCCCGGTCACGGATAAATACAACATCACGCGTGCAAAGCTCTCATACATCATCGATGCGACTGCCGCGCCCATCTGCATCATCGCGCCGATTTCCAGCTGGGCGGCAGCCGTCGGCTCGTCTCTGCCCGAGTCCAGCGCAATGGATGGCTTCTCGCTCTTTTTGCAAACCATCCCGATGAACCTGTACGCGCTACTCACCATCCTGTTCCTGATTTGGCTGATGGCGGTTGACTTCGACTTCGGCCCGATGGCAAAGTATGAGCGCGTGCACCGCGGCGAGGACCTCTCCCATCAGGAGGAAAACTACGTCGTCGGCGGCGCGGGCAAGGTGTACGACCTGATTCTGCCCATCTGCGTACTGATTGTGCTGTGCATCGCGGGCATGCTGTACACCGGCGGCATTCTGGAAGGCGTTGGCGTGGTAGATGCATTTGCAAACTGCGACTCTTCAACCGCTCTGGTGCTTGGCTCGTTCTTTACGCTGGTGTTTACCTTTATTCTTTATATTCCACGCAAGGTGCTGTCCTTCGGCCAGTTCTGCGAGGCATTCACGGAGGGCTTTAAGTCCATGGTGCCCGCTATCCTGATTCTGACGCTCGCATGGACGCTGTCCGGCGTGTGCTCGGAGGATTACCTCAACATCGGCGGCTTTGTCTCCTCGGTGGTCAACGGCAACTCCATGGTATCCATGCTGATGCCCGCCATCTTCTTCCTGATTGCGCTCGGTCTTGCCTTTGCAACCGGCACCTCATGGGGAACGTTCGGCATCCTCATCCCGATTGCGGTTGCAGTATTCGGCGATGCGCCGAACACCATGCTGGTCATGACCGTGGCCGCGTGTCTGTCCGGTGCAGTCTGCGGCGACCACATCTCGCCTATCTCGGATACCACGATTCTGGCGTCTGCGGGCGCGCAGTGCAATCATATTGACCATGTCTCCACCCAGATGCCATACGCGCTCATCATTGCCTCCATCAGCTTTATCGGCTTCCTCGTCGGCGGTGTTGTCGGCAGCGGCGTGGTGGCACTGGTGCTGGGCATTGTGCTGCTGGTGGCGGTCACCCTGCTGATTACCGCACGGCAAAAGAAAAACAAGGCGTAACCTGCCATATTATTTGACGGCTCCCCCAAACGGGGGAGCCTGTTCTCTGCACCTGACACACCTCGATTGACCGAAAGGAAGGAATCCCGTTGACCACCGATTTGACCGAAGGAAAACCCTCATCCAAACTGTTCTGGTTCTCACTGCCGCTGCTGCTGAGCGTCGCCTTTCAACAGCTTTACCAGATGGCCGACTCCATGATTGTCGGCCGCTTTGCGGCAACACCCGCCGCAGGCGAACTGGCGCTGGCCGCCGTCGGCGCAAGCTACCCCATCACCCAGTTGTTCGTTGCGGTTGCGACCGGTGTCAACATCGGTACGAGCGTGCTGGTGTCACAATTGTTTGGCGCAAAGCGCTATCTGCGCATGAAAACCGCCATTTCCACCGCCTTGCTGACCACCACCGTCATTGCACTGCTGTTGACGCTCATCGGCACGCTTGCCACCGGCGGCATTATGCGCGCACTGCAAACGCCGGAAAATATCTTTGTCGACGGCTCGCTCTATCTGCGGGTGTACGTGTTCGGTCTGCTGTTCCTGTTCATCTATAACGTCTGCACCGGTATTTTCAACGCGATGGGCGACAGCCGCACCCCGCTCATCCTGCTCATCCTGTCCTCGGTGAGCAACGTCATTCTCGACCTCGTGTTCGTGGCGGTGTTCCAGTGGGGCGTTGCGGGCGTTGCATGGGCGACCTTCATCGCACAGGGCTGCGCGGGCGCACTGGCCTTCCTGCTGCTCATGCGCCGGGTACGCTCGTTCGACACCGGCGGGCATTTTCTGCTGTTTTCGCCCGACATGCTGCGCCGTCTGACCAATTACGCCATTCCCTCCATCGCGCAGCAGAGCTTTGTTTCGGTCGGCAACGTTATCATTCAGTATTATGTCAACCTGTGCGGCGCGACCGTTATCGCGGGCTTTTCTGCCGCGACCAAGGTCAATATGTTTGCACTAACCTGCTGCATGTCGTTCTCCTCCGGTCTGTCCAGCTATGTCGCTCAGAACATCGGCGCGCGCAAGCTCGACCGCATCGGTCCGGGTCTCAAGGCGGGCGCGACCTTCTCCATTGCCCTTGCGCTTGTCTTTATGGCAGTCTATCTGCTGTTTGCAAATTTTCTCATCAGCCTGTTTATTCCGGCGGGCAGCTCCTCCGGCGTTATCGATGTCGGACGGCAATATCTGTTTGTTGTCACACCGTTCTATATCATTGTGTGCATCAAATTTGTCTGCGACAGTGTGCTGCGCGGCGCGGGTGCAATGCGGCCGTTCATGATTACGACCTTTTCCGACCTGATTATCCGCGTGGTGCTCTCGATTATATTGTTTCACGTCTGGCGCGAACTGGGCATCTGGCTATCCTGGCCGCTCGGCTGGTTCCTCGGTTCGGGACTTTCCGTTTGGTTCTACAAAACCGGCGTATGGCGCAAAAATCTTCCCACATTATAAGCAAACAGGGCTTTCTTTCAGGAAGCCCTGTTTTTTTGGGTATAATGCAGTGCTTTCCCATGCAAAATATGGACGGGAAGGAAGGGGAAAAACCTTGCTAAAGCTCATCCATGCGAGTAAAATATATCATGACAGCGGTGTGCAGGCGCTGCGCGGCGTCAACCTGTATGTTGCACCCGGCGACTATGTTTCTATTACCGGTGCATCCGGTTCGGGAAAGAGTACGCTCATGCACATTCTCGGCCTGCTCGACACGCTGTCCGAAGGGCAATACCTGCTCGGCGGAGCGGACGTTTCCCGTCTGCCTCCGCGCACGCTTGCGCGGCTGCGCAGCGAACAAATCGGATTTATCTTTCAAGGCTTTCGTCTGCTGCCCGGTATGACCGCGCTGGAAAACGTCGCGCTGCCGCTTGCCTTGCAGGGCGTGCCGCGCGTCGAACGGCTGGAACGCGCCGAACAGGCGCTGGCGCGCGTTGGTCTGTCCGAACGGACCACCCATCGGCCGGACCAGCTTTCGGGCGGCCAGCAGCAGCGCGTGGCGATCGCCCGTGCGGTTGTCACAAATCCCGGCGTTGTACTGGCGGACGAACCGACTGCGGGACTCGACCCCGAAGCCGCGGAAGATGTGCTCGGCCTGCTGGACGGTCTGCACCACGCAGGACATACCATTGTATTGATAACGCACGACCGCGCCGCAGCTTTGCGCGCGGCTCGTCGGCTGTTTCTGGAAGGCGGCATGCTTTCCGGCGGATAACTACTTTCAGGGAGGTTGTTTATGAAGCGACGGGATAAGACGAATTATTATCTGGATATGGCGCAGGTCGCGCTCGAGCGCGGCACCTGCCTGCGGCGTAATTTCGGCGCGGTAATTGTGAAAAACGACGTTATTGTGTCCACCGGCTATACCGGCGCGCCGCGCGGCCGGGCAAACTGCATCGACATCGGCACCTGCATCCGGCAGAAAATGGGCATTCCGCGCGGCGAGCGGTATGAGTTCTGCCGCTCGGTACACGCTGAGGCCAACGCCATCATTGCTGCGCCGCGTGAGCAAATGCTGGGCGCAACGCTTTATCTGGTCGGGCGCGACATGTCCACGGGCGAAATTATGCGGGACGCAAATTCCTGTACGATGTGCAAGCGCATGATTATCAACGCGGGCATCGAAAAAGTGGTCATCCGCCGGGATGAGGATACATACGACACGATTGACGTATCCGACTGGGTGGCCCACGATGACATATTAGACGGAAAAACGGGCTATTGACCCGCTTTTCTACATAACAAAAGGAGGATATTTCCTATGGAACTGAAAATTTTCAAATGCATGCACTGCGGCAACATCATTGAAATGATTGACGACCATCACGTACCGGTGATGTGCTGCGGCGAAAAAATGAAGGAATTCAAGGCGGGCGAGACCGACGGTGCTGCGGAAAAGCACGTACCGGTTGTGACGGTTGAGGGCGATGTAGTACGCGCCAAGGTTGGCGAGGTAGCGCATCCGATGACCGAGGAGCATCATATCGCGTTCATTTGGCTGGTGACCGATAAGGGCGTACATCGCGCGGTACTCAACCACACGGGCGCACCTGAAGCGGTATTCCGTCTGGCAGAGGGCGAAAAGGCCGAAGCGGTTTATGAATTCTGCAATCTGCACGGCCTGTGGAAGGCTGCGCTGTAAGCTGTAGCTGTTCCCGAAAAACAAAAAGCGTGTTTCCAATAGGAAACACGCTTTTTCTATTGCTTTTCTCAATTCCGGTCGTCCAGATTGATGTATTCGACCGTTTTGGCCAGCGGCTTGTAGGCCGGACGGATGATTTTGCCCCCGGTCGTAACCTCCTCCAGCCGGTGCGCCATCCAGCCCACGATACGCGCGGTAGCAAACAGCGGCGTATACAAGGACTTCGGCAGGCCGAGCATTTTGTACACAAAGCCAGAGTACATATCCACATTCGCGCACATCGGCTTGTCGCTGCCCTTTTTCTCAGCAAAAACCGCAGGCGTGAGCTTTTCGACCAGCTCGATGAGGTCCATTTCCTTGGAAAAGCCGGTCTTCTCTGCCAGCGGGCGCGCCGCTCGCTTGAGCGCTACCGCACGCGGGTCGCTCTTGGTGTAAATGGCGTGACCCATACCGTAAATCAAGCCCGAACCGTCTCCTGCCTCGCCATCCAGGATGCGGCGCAGGTAATCCGCGACCTCGCCCTCATCCGTCCAGTCGTGCAGGTTGGCTTTCATCTCGTCAAACTGCTTGACAACGCGCAGATTTGCGCCGCCGTGACGCGGACCCTTGAGCGAAGAGACTGCCGCCGCAATAGAGGAATAGGTGTCCGTACCCGAAGAGGAGGTGACGCGCACGGTAAACGAGGAGTTATTGCCTCCGCCATGCTCGGCGTGCAGGATCAGGCAGCGGTCGAGCAGCTTGGCTTCATCGTCGTTATACTTGCCGTTCGGCCGCACCAGATGCAGGATGTTCTCCGCGGTCGAGCGGTCAGAATCGGGCACATGCAGAAACATGGAGTCGCCGTCAAAATAGCGGCGCTTTGCCTGATACGCATGCGAAATGATAACCGGGAACTTAGCCATCAGGCTGATGCCTTGCCGCATGATATTTTCCACCGTAGTCTCATCCGGATTTTCGTCGTAGGAATAGAGCGCCAGTGTCGCACCCGCCAGCTTATTCATGATATCGCGGCTGGGCGCACGCATAATCATATCCTCGGTGAAGTTATCCGGCAGCGCACGCTCCAGACCAATCGTATGCTGGAACTCCGCCAGCTGACGGCGCGACGGCAGCTTGCCGCACATAAGAAGGTAGCCGACCTCCTCAAACCCGAAGCGGTTTTCGTTTTCCAGACCGTGAATCAAATCATATACGTTATAGCCGCGGTAGGTCAGCCGTCCTTCGATCGGCTCCCGCTCGCCTTCGTTGAGTATGTAGCCGTGTACGTTACCCAACTGACTCGCGCCGACCAGCACGCCCGTACCATCCGCATTGCGCAGGCCGCGTTTGATGCGGTAGCGGGAATACAGCTCCGGCGGGATCTGGCTGTTCAAACGAAAGCTCTCGCTCAATTCGTGCAGGAGTTCCTCATTTACATAATTCGGCTGAATCGTCATCCGGCTTTCCCCTTTCCGTGCTTACCATATCTTTATGAATATATTTTACTCCTATCCTGCATACATGTCAAATTCTGTCGCTTGTGAAACCCTACAAAAAGCGAATTTTCGCACTTTTCGGCATTGTTCACTCTGCCTGTACGCAAGATTTTATTTTTTTTGTGCAAATATTTTTTCGATTTGTCTTGCAAAAGCGTTCAGAGAGCACTGCGATAAAAAATCACGGCATAAAGCCGTGATTTTTTATCGTTCTTTGCGCAAAGAGCATGGATTACATCAAATCCAGCAGTTTATAGCAGCGTGCCTTGGTATAACTCTGCTTAAAGCTGTAAGATGCGAGCTGACCTGCTGTCTCATCCGAGCTTTCCTTGGCCGCGTTTGCTGCGCCCGAATCACGCTCTTCCACCCACTGCTTATAGCTTTCCTCCTCCGCGGCATACTGATCCGCGTTGAGCACGGTCGCCAAATAATCGTACATCTGGACCAGCAGATTATCCCATGCCTCAAACGAGCTTGCCGTCAGCGCCAGCTCATCCTCCTGCGTGGCGGCGGAAGCAATCTGCAGGTCATTCTGTTCAAGCGAATCCATCTGGCTGCTGAAATCCTGCTTCTTTTCGTCCTGCTTCTGCTGCGTCTCCTGCTGCTTTTGCTCAGCCTCCTGCGCCTGCGTCAGCTGGCTGCGCAGGTCGGAAACCTGCTTTTTCTGGTCGCTGGTCAGCGTATCGTCCGCATCAAGCGAATCCAGCTTGGCTGCGGCCGCGTCATACTTTTTGTCGGCCAGATAGCTCTGTATTTCCTCGATATCCGCTGCAAACTCGTTGTCCGCCTGCGCGGTCTCCGCCTGATCAATCAAATCCTCGATGGCTTCATACAGTGCGGAATCCGGGTCGGTTACGCGGTTTTGCAGCTGCTTGAGCAGCGCAATTGCTTCGGTGTACTGCCCGTTCTCCACATACGCCTTCGCGGTCTGGAAATCCCCCAGCTGCTGGATGGTTGCGTCCAGTGAGGACGGGTCCTTGGCCTCGGCCTGCGCGGCAGTGAAATACTCAAGCGCCTTGTCAAAATCGCCGCGGCCCATATACTTCTCAGCCAAGGTCAGATTTTCATCCGGCTGGCGGCTCATAAAAAACCACACACCGCCGCCTATTAGCGCGACCACCAGTACGACAACCACCGCGATTATCGCACCCTTTTTGCCCTTGGACGGCTTGCGGTACGGTTTGTCATCCGTGTCCGGCTCGGAAAAATAGGTCGTGCGCGACGAGCCGGTGGAACGCGGCGCACCCGATGAACGCGGCGCACCGGAAGTGCGGCGCACAGACTGCGCATTCATGGATGACAACTCCCCCGCCGACGGGATGTGCGGGTCGGTCGCGGCGAGCGGATCTCCCGTGGTCACGCCGTCTCCGGAAATGCTGCCGCCGGGATGGTCTTCCTTCATCACCGCGTCAAACGCCGAAAGGTCAATCGGCCCTTTCAGCTCGTCGGGCAGTGAGGTAAAGACAGCGGTTTCATCGTTGACGCCCTCCTGCTCAACGACCGCGCCGCAGAATGGACAGAATTTGCCCGCGATGGGCAGCTCCCTGCCGCAGTTCTTGCAAAGCATGGATGGTTCCTCCTCTATAATATACAAATATAACAATCCTATATTAGTATAACATGCGGAAAAGCGCTTGTAAACCTCTGTGACACGAACCGAACACCCTGATTTATCATCTTGTATGCCGACGGGAAATCTTGGAAAAGCAGGCTTTGTATCGAAACTGAAACCGCGCTTTGGCTTGACAAGCTATAGTCCGTGACCGTACAATAGACTTATTATGGAACAAGGGGGATTATGCCTTGAAAAAACGTCTATTCAGCGGCCTTTTAGCCGCTGTCATGCTGCTGACCACCGCGTTCGCCGCGGGTGGTGACGCAGCCTCCGAACAGGAAACCGCCTCTGGTACGGTGCTGACCTTTGCGGTCACCCTGCCAGACCAGATGAACACCAACCAAATGGAGGACGGCATGATCGAGCAGGTGCGCACCGTGCTCGAGGGCCGTCTGGAACAGCTGGCGCTGTCGGACGCGCAGATCACTTTCCCGGATGACCGCAAGACCGTCATCGTCACCCTGCCGGACGGCGCAGGCCCAAACCCGACGGATGTCGCCGCTTTTCTATCGCAGGCCAATGCGCTTTCCGCCACAGACCCGAATGGCAAGGTATGGCTGACTGGTGCGGATGTGACCGCGACCGAGGTTGGGCTGACCGATGACGGCAGCACCGCCTACATACAGCTGACCCTGACAGCGGACGCGCATGCAACGCTCTTAAGCGAGCTGCCTGCGGATACCGCGCTGGCCGTTTCGCTTGACGGTGAAACCATCGGTCAGATCGACACGATTGCAGCCGAGAACGAACCGGTCACCGTCACCGGTGCACTCACGGAGAACGCTGCCAAGTTCTATGGCGCACGCATCATGGCAGGTACGCTGCCTGTTGCGCTGACGCTCACCGAGGAGGGGCAGCCGGAACAGCCCCAAGAGCCGGAGCAACCCGCTGAACCCACTTTCCCCGACATCGCAGGCCATTGGGCGGAAAAAGCGCTGAGCAAAGCGGTTGACATGGGTCTGCTCAAGGGGACGGACGGCAAGATGCTGCCGGACGACGCAGTCAAGCGCTCGGAGGCGGTCGTTATGCTAAACCGCGCACTCGGCGCAACCATTATGGACAATACGAGCGGTTTGAGCGGCACGCCTTCCAATGCGTGGTACGCAGCCGATCTCGGCAAAGCCATTCATCTTGGCCTGATTGACGCGAATGACAGCCGCAACTTTGACACCGCCGCTACTCGTGCGGAGGCGTTTGAACTGCTTGCACGCGCCTTTGTCTTTGACCGCGCGGAAACCGGTACCGATGAACTGAGCGCCTTTACCGACATCAGCACAATGACTGCGGCACAACAGCAGGCAGCAGCAGCACTGGTTTCGGCAGGTGTCATCAATGGCGTAACCAATACCACCCTTGCCCCGCAGGCTACGCTGACCCGCGCGCAGTTTGTCACCATGATTACGCGTGTGGCGGATGAGATTCTTACTCCGCAGGAAGAACCGACAGACGCAAACACCGATGAAAACGCGGATTCCAACGCGGAAGCAACCACTGATACCGATGCTACGCCCGACACTGAACCAGCCGCTTCATTGACCGGCGGCACGATTCTCTCTGTGCCGGAATACACGGTATCCGATATGGGCCTGGACGGCGATGTGATTTTTGCCGCCGCCGCGCAGAACGTTACGCTTGATGCCGTCACCGCACGTGACCGTATTGTGCTCAAAGGCGCGGAAAACGCCAAGCTGAACGTGAAAAACGGCTCTCGTATTTCTACCCTTGCGATCGATCCCGCAGGCACGGCGGACGTGTCTCTGTCGGAAGATTCCTCTGCCGGCACGCTGGTCATTGCAGGCAAGGGCGGCGCGGTAAACTATTCCGGCACCGCCGGCAATATCGAAATCACCGCGTCGGGCCGCACAATCAATCTGTATGAGCTGGAGGCGGACACCGTCACCATCACCGGCAGCAATAACACCATTGTGGCAAATGGTTCCGTTGGTGCATTTTCAGTCAATGGCGGCGCAAAGAATAACAAGCTGACGCTGAACGGCACGGTGGATGACCTGCTGGTTGCGGGCATCGGCACGACGGTGGCTGGCAAGGGCAAGGCCACAACGGTCGATATCCGTGCGGTAAACTGCACGGTATCCATTGCAGCGGACTCCATGATTGAAAACATCGACCCCGGTCTTTCCGGTGTGACGATCTCCATGGGCGTGCCCACGAAGGTCACGGCGGGCGGCTCATTGGTGACACAGGTTACCTTCCAAGGCGTGACCGATCCGAAAATCTGCTCTGCACAGTGGTACAAAAACGGCAAGCCGCTGGCGAACTATTCCAACGACAACTTCCGGCTGACGGCGGACGCGGTTTCCCGTATTACAACTTACTTCACCTTCACCAAGGACATGGACACCAGCGTGACCATGGGCTTCAAGCTGACCTATGAAAATCCCTCGACTGGTGAAACCGAGGAAAAGTACATCGAAAAAACCGTGCCGATTGAAAACTATTCGGACGAATGGTACTACCAGCGCGATGTTAACCGCATTCTGAATCTGGTTTCCTCGACCTACCGCGGCAACTACACCACCTCTTATGCCGTCAATAACGACTATGCAGCCTATGAAAAAGAGGTCTGGGTCAATGCCAAGGGCTATTCGAGCCGCACCCAGTATCTGGTGTGGATTAACCGTGCATACCAGCACGTGAACGTGTTCCAAGGCTCCAAGGGCAACTGGAAGCTGATTAAGTCCTTCCTCGTTGGCACAGGCGCGGCCTCTTCTCCCACCCCGACCGGCCTGACCACGGTTTCCTACAAGTCCGCGGGCGGCTGGACGACCAGCACTTACACCGTGCGCCCGGTTGTCGGCTTCTACCCCGGCACGGGCTATGCCTTCCACTCGCGCCTGTGCTATCCGGGCACGGACACCGAGTATGACTTCAGCGCAGGCTACCCCGTCTCGCACGGCTGTGTGCGCATGTACAAGAACGACATCAAGTGGATTTATAACAACATCCCGGTCGGCACGACCGTCGCCATTTTCTAACAACGAAATGAAAAAGGCTTGGAACTCTGGTTCCAAGCCTCAGTCTGTCGAAAAAGTCCAGCAAAAGCTGGGCTTTTTCGTTTGAGCGCGGTAAAATAGGAATAGGTGGTGAGAGCAATGCTGGAACGAGGAAAAATGGATCGGGATGT
>NZ_JBQKJR010000049.1:0-23825 GCF_052117165.1 Agathobaculum sp. LCP25S3_E8 | reverse complement strand
AGTACATACTGAACAACTGCTAATTTTAATTCCTCACTGAACAATTCTTTTCCCATAGATTTCTGCACCCCTTTCGTTGACTTTCTTGTCCAACTTTTGGGGTGCAGTTCATGGTACCGATTCCTGTTGACGGCGAGGTGTGGACAATATTAGTCTTTCGCTTTAGAAGGAGATTGCTCAAAAATTTATATCAGCACAGCACAGTCAGAAAGAAATCATCGAAAAATTAAACACATTAATTTCTGAGAAAATCTCCATTTAAACAAACGGGGAGCATTCAAATGCAAAACGAGTGCTCCGATATTCCTAGACGGGGGGATAGCCTCTGCACGAACATAAAGGGGTGTCCAGAGGGGCGCAGCCTCTTTGGCTCTGGGTTTCCAATAGGGGCGAGCAGCATCCCTGTTGGCACGCGACTTTCCCACGGAAAGTCTAGTGTGTTATACCTTTGTGGAGTAGATGGCAGCCGGAATTGTAGCACACCTCGTAAAGTGTGGCTACAGTTGCGGCATTCTGGCGGGAAAGGTTGCCCCTTGCGGGGCAGCATAAGCGACAGAAAAAGGCTGGCAGGCGGTGCGGGCAAGCACTGTCTGTCAGCCGTGTCATTTGCGGAACAAAGGTATATCAAAGCCCCCGTCAGCCGCTGCTTCCCATCGTATCAGAACCACCACGGCAGCTTTCCGCGCAGGCTGTCCATCGCCTCGCCCTCCACCTTCTTTGTCCAGCTCTCGCTGAGATGGAAATGGAGCGCCGCGCCGATCAGCGGGTGCTCGATTCCATCGGTAAAGCCATAGCGGTACAGCAGATAGGTCTGCTCTCTGGCTGTCAGCTTGTCCAGCGCCGCATACAATTCTATCAGCTGCTCTTTTTGGATATACATTTGCTCCGGCGTTTGGGTGTGAGGGTCGGCTATGGCTTCGATCCGCAGCATCCGTTCATCCTCTGAGAGAACGTCATCCAGATATACTCTCTGGAAGCCGGGGCCGTCTTTCTTATCCACCATCCGTTGCTCAAATAAACCGAGGGCGGCGCGGATGCAGTCCGTCATGGCGTTGCGGAGCGCCGGTGCTGCATAGGTCAGAAATTTCATGCCCCGTCCGGCATCAAACAAAGGGATCGCGTTCAGCAGGCCGATACTTCCCTCCTGCATCAAATCATCCAAATCAATTCCAATATCATTTTCATCCAGCCCCATGTTTCGGTATTGCTCCAGCGCAATTTTTCGGATGAATCCCAGATTCTTTTCCAGCAGAATGTCACGGGCAGCCGTATCCCCTTTCTGTGCCAGTCTGCACAGCTGCTCATTGCTCCGGGTCGGCATTTTGCTTCTCCTGCGCGTGGTCTAAGGTGGATTGGAGAAATTCCGTCAGCGCCTGACCGAACTTGTCTAATGCTTCCTTTTGCACACCGTCCATCCCCGCTGCGCTCTGGGTGACGGCGGCGGAAATCATTTCGGGCGTGATGGTCGGAGTATGAACATCCGCCCCTTTGGTGAGTTCGGTAAACATCTGCTGAGTGATGCCCTTGGTCAAGGACTGCGCTGCTGTGAAATCGTTGCCGATCTCTTTCTTCACTTCCCGCAGCGCCGCCATAAATGTGTTCTGTATCATCGTCAGGTCTGCCTGATATACGGGAACTTTCTGCCGGTTGACAGTTCTGGCCGCCTGCACCGCAGCGTCTGTTTTATTGTTTCGGCGCAGCATGGCGCTGAGAGTAGTAAGCATCTGGTTCTGTCCGGCGAAACCGGCGGCCAGCGTATCGTCAAAATATTGCTCAATCATATAGGTGACTTCTGCAAAGCGAGGGCTTTCCAAAAGGCGGTTGACGATCTCTGCATTGGCTTTTCCGGTGTACAGATTCCGCGCCGCCTGCACCGACAGGCCCAGTTCTTCAATATCAAAATTTGTCCGGTCGGGCGTGTTGACTTCCCCCAGCAGGAAATCTGTGGAGACTTCAAACACTTTCGCAATGCGGAGCAAATGTTCTGTGCTGATCTTATCAGTCTTACCGCTGACAAACCGGCTGATGGCGCTCTCGGTGCTGCCGATGCGGGTCGCCAGCTGTGCCTGGGTAATTTTATGTTCCTTCATAAGCTCCTGCATCCGCTGCCGGATATTGCCGGGCAGATAGGCTCCCTCCATGTGACGCACCTCTCTTCTGAAAACTCTCTTTATCCATTATACCTGATAAAACCAGCGCGGGCAAATGCTTTCCGCTGGCTTCGCCGCTCTGAGGTCTTGCATTTTTGCAAGATTTCAGGGCGGCGTTTTTTCATTTCTTGCACTTTTAGCGGATTTTTCGGTTTATAGGCTTTTTCCCCGTATATTCAGGCAGACGGGCAGATACCGTCAATAAATAATGGAGGACAAAGCCTATGAATTTATTTGAAACTGTAAAATCCGCTGTCACCGTGAAGCAGGCCGCCGAATACTACGGCTGTAAGGTCAACCGGGGCGATATGATCTGCTGCCCCTTCCACGATGACCGGCATCCCAGCATGAAGCTGAACAGGGATTATTTCTATTGCTTTGGCTGCGGGGCTACCGGGGATGTGATAGATTTTGTGGCGCGGCTGTTCGGCCTGAGCAGCTACGAGGCCGCAAAGAAGCTGGCCTATGACTTTGGCATCGACCCGGACAAGCCCCCGGCAGCGATGGCTTTGAAAAAGCCCTATCCGCTGGCGCGGGCTTTCCGCAACGATGAGATACACTGCCAGCGGGTGCTCTGCGATTATCTGCATCTGCTGGAACGCTGGAAGGTCGAATATGCCCCGCAATCGCCGGAGGATGAACTGGATGACCGCTTTGTGGAAGCCTGTCATATGATCGAGTATGTAAATGATTTGTTGGACGTTCTCATGTTTGCGGAACTGAAGCAGCGTGTGAAAGCGGTGGATATGCTGCTGAAGGACGGAACTATCACCGCGCTGGAGCAGCGGCTCAGACGTCTGGAAAAGGAGGTGCAGCACCGTGGCGAAGAACGAGCAATCGCGTGAGGCCAACCAGCCCATCTGGTTTGACGGCAAGAGTATCAATGAAGCCCTGTTTTGTGATGATTTTCTCGGCAGGCACAAAATCATCTACACAAACGGGGCTTTTTTCACGCCTGATGGCCGCGTGACCGATGAGCTGCCACTGCGTGGAGAAATTTTTGAGGAACTGAAATGCTGCGCGGTCAGCAATATCCCCCGCAAAATCAGCAATATCGTGGAGCTGATGAAGCTGGCGGCGCTGGTAGAGGATTTCCCGCCGGAGGCTGACCGCATTCATCTGGCAAACGGCACGTTGTTTCTGGATGGCTCCTTTACGGAGGGAAAACCGGACATCGTGCGTTGCCGCCTGCCGGTGGCCTATAATCCCGATGCGCCCACGCCGACCCGCTGGCTGGCTTTTCTGGATGGGCTTCTTTACCCGGAGGACATTCCCACTTTGCAGGAATATATCGGCTACTGCCTGATCCCCAGCAACAAGGGACAGCGCATGATGGTCATTAAGGGCAATGGCGGCGAGGGTAAGAGCCAGATCGGCGCGGTGCTGTCCGCCCTGTTCGGCAGCAACATGAAGGACGGCAGCATCGGCAAAATTTCCGAGAACCGTTTTGCTCGCGCTGATCTGGAACACATTCTGCTGTGTGTCGATGATGATATGCGGATGGAGGCCCTGCGGCAGACCAACTATGTCAAATCCATCGTCACCGCACAGGGTAAAATGGATTTGGAGCGTAAAGGCAAGCAGAGCTATCAGGGATGGATGTGCGCCCGGCTGCTGGCATTCAGCAATGGCGACTTGCAGGCTCTCTTTGACCGCAGTGATGGCTTTTATCGGCGGCAGTTGGTGCTGACCGCCAAAGAGAAACCTGCCGACCGTGTGGATGATCCCGACCTGGCAGAGAAGATGAAGGCCGAGGTGGAGGGCATTCTGCTGTGGGCTTTTGCGGGATTGCAGCAGTTGGTAGCGAACAACTTCAAGTTCACCGAGAGCCAGCGCACCAAAGAGAACCGGGAGGCCGTCAAGCGGGACAACAATAACGTGTTTGATTTTCTGGAATCCGAGGGCTATATCCGGCTGAAAGCGGATGCGTCCATCAGTTCAAAGGATTGCTACGACATTTACCGGATGTGGTGCGAGGAAAATAGCCTGACTGCACTCAAACGCCGCAGCTTCAGCGATGCTCTGGTGGCAGCCTGCGGTAAGTACAATCTGGAACACTGCAACACGATTACCAATTCGGCAGGACGCCGGGTATGGGGCTTTATGGGGATCGAGGCAGTGGCAAGGCCGCATATAAACGAGTTTACGGACGCTTCACAGTGTACGTACGTACCGGAAGACTGGCGGGATTGATTTCCGATCTGGTCGCCGGTACGTATGTACGCAGCGATTGACCCTGTTACCTCATATATTGTAGAGGCGCTTCATTTGGATAAAGTGGTCGTGCCCATTTTGGGTACACCTATTTTGATGTGTAAAAGTGGTTATGGATATTTTGTCCACCACCAGAACCGTGAAATTCTTCGCGCTTTTGTGCTGTGAAGTAGGTGTGGTCATTTTGACCACACCTGAAGCGGTCAGTAAAAGCGGTGATTTTGCAGGCATATTTTAGAGCAATCTCAAAACAGCGAAATGTTTCTCTTTTATCCGTATACAGTTCGCCGGATGGCGGCTCACGGAACGACGTACAGATTGCAGCATTTTGTGACAATACAGCCCGAACAGTGAAAAGTCCCGCATTTCTGTAAAGTCGAATATTCCGCCGTTGACCAACGATACGCAGGGAATCATTTCTATCGCAAAACAGCATTTGCACAAATTTCACCATTGACCAAAGCCGGTGCGCTCCCCAGCGTAGCCGGTTCTTTTTATGACGCAACCGAAAATCATGTTTTATCTATCAAGTGACAAAGGGCTTCACTTGCGAAAATGGAGGAATATATTTTATGAAGTCAAGTATCCGAAACGAAATCAAGGCGCAGATCATCCGCGCCGGTTACACCATGCAGGAAGTCGTTGACCAGCTGCACGATGAGTATGGGTGGAGCGACAGCGTATCCAATCTTTCCGGAAAATTGCAGCGGGAATCGCTGCGGTATCGGGAGGCCGTGGAGTTGGCTGACGTGCTGGGATATGACATTGTCTGGCAGAAACGGAGGGATTGAGTATGGAAAAAGCACAATACGCGATTATGCGATTTGCCAAATATAAGGGGCCTGAAATCGGCAATATCGAGGCCCATAACGAGCGCACAAAGGAAAAGTACGCCAGTAATCCCGATGTGGATACCAGCCGAAGCAAGTACAACTTCCATCTGGTCAAACCGCCCGGCAAGTACCGGGCCGAGTCAGAGAGGCAAATTGCCGCTGCCGGATGCCGTACCCGGAAAGACAGTATCCGTATGATCGAGACGCTGTTCACAGCCAGCCCGGAGTTTTTCAAAGGGAAAAAACGGGCGGAGATTCGTGTGTTTTTTGAAGAGGCCCTGCATTTTCTGGAACAGCATCAATCCAAAGAGACAATTATATCCGCTGTGGTGCATATGGACGAGAAAACGCCCCATATGCACCTTTGTTTTGTCCCTCTGACGGAGGACGGCAGGCTCAGTGCCAAAGACATTATGGGCAACAAAAAGAAGCTGACCTGGTGGCAGGATGAGTTCTGGAAACACATGGTCAAGAAGTTCCCGGATTTGGAGCGTGGTGAGAGCGCCAGCCTGACCGGGCGCGACCACATACCGCCCCGCGTGTTCAAGGAGATGACCAGACTGACCAAACAGAAAAGCAAACTGGAGGATCTGCTCACTGGAATCAATCCCTTTAACGCCAAAAGCCGGGCGGAGGAAATCTGCAAAATTTTGGACACCTATCTTCCCAGTGTGGAGAAGATGGACACGCTGCTGCGGAAATATGGCGTGGCCTTCACGAAAACAGCATCCGAAAACAAAAAGCTGAAAACTAAAAATGCCGAACTGGAAGAATCTCTTGCCTCGGCACAGAAGGTCAGCGCGTTAAAACAAATCGAAGACTTCAAGCTGCGGCGCGACTATGACAGTGCCGTGGCGATATTGGAGCAGATACCGCCAGAAGTATTGGAACTTTATAAACACCCGCATAAAAAAGAAAGGGAAACTGCCTATGATCGATGAGTGGAGCGGTTTTGCAGACCTGCTGGCCAACCTGATTGAGAAGTACGCTTCGGAGTTGGATGTCGAGAATCTGCCCGCTCCGGCGGTTCCGCTTGAGGATCAGGACACCGCGACAGCAGATAAAAAAGAATCTGTTTTCAAGCCGGAAGCGGTTGCAGGCAAAATTGCCGCATGATATAATAGACGTGATATAAGAGTCCAAACAAATTTGTGATTGAAAACCGAGGTGGATGCGAATGGAATACTCAAACGATAACCTGTTCGGTTCTGAAATGATGATCTATACAACGGAAGATGGTTTAACCAAAATTGAGACAACCTTTGACGGCGATACCGTCTGGCTTTCTGCTGATCAGATGGCCGAGCTGTTCCAGCGGGATAAATCCACGATTTCAAGGCATATCAAGAATATTTTCACCGAAGGTGAGCTTGTACGCGATTCAGTTGTTGCAAAATTTGCAACAACTGCTACGGACGGGAAAACCTATCAGGTTGAATACTACAATCTTGATGTGATTATTTCGGTCGGCTATCGTGTAAAATCCAAACGCGGCACCCAATTTCGCATTTGGGCAACTGGGATTCTGAAAGAGTATATGCGAAAAGGGTTTGCCTTGGATGATGAACGCTTGAAAAATTTAGGTGGCGGTGGATACTTCAAGGAACTGTTGGAGCGCATCCGGGATATCCGCGCCTCAGAGAAAGTATTTTACCGGCAGGTTTTGGAAATCTACGCTACCAGCATCGACTATGATCCCCATGCGGAGATTTCTGTCCAGTTTTTCAGAAAAGTCCAGAATAAAATCCACTATGCCATTCATGGGCAAACAGCGGCTGAGGTCATTTACACGAGAGCGGACGCTGAAAAGGAATTTATGGGACTTACCACATTTGCCGGAAAGCACCCCACGCTAAAAGAGGCTGTAATTGCAAAGAACTATCTGAATGAAAAGGAACTTCGTGCAATGGGTCAGCTTGTTTCCGGGTATCTGGATTTTGCGGAACGTCAGGCGGAACGGGAACAGGTTATGACCATGAAAGACTGGGCGGAACATCTGGATCGCATTCTTTCGATGAGCGGCGAGCAGCTGTTGCAAGGAAACGGGAGTGTGAGCCATAAACAGGCCGTGGAGAAAGCAACCACCGAATACAAAAAATACAAGGCCCGGACGCTTAGTGAAGTGGAAAAGGACTATCTGGATTCCATCAAGGTGCTGGAGCAGAAGACAGAGAAAAAATAAGAGGCTGTAGTTTCCCTATGGAGAGCAGACAGATGAAGAAAGAGAAGACAAAAGTTTACACCTATACCAGGGTCTCCACCGCTATGCAGGTGGACGGCTACTCGCTGGATGCCCAGAAGGCCAAAATGAAAGCCTACGCAGACTATAACGATTATGAGATCGTCGGCGAATACGAGGATGCGGGAAAGTCCGGCAAGTCTATCGAGGGCCGGGCGCAATTCAGCCAGATGATGGAGGACATCAAATCCGGCAAGGATGGCGTGTCCTATGTTCTGGTGTTCAAATTGTCCCAGTTTGGCAGAAACGCGGCGGACGTGCTCTCTTCCCTTCAGGTCATGCAGGATTTTGGCGTCAATCTGGTCTGTGTGGAAGATGGCATTGATTCTTCCAAGGACGCTGGCAAATTGATGATCTCTGTTCTATCTGCTGTGGCGGAGATTGAGCGGGAAAATATCCGTGTCCGAACCATGGAGGGCCGCATTCAAAAAGCGAGAGAAGGCCGCTGGAATGGCGGCTTTGCACCCTATGGGTATCAACTGGTGGATGGGAAATTGGTCATCAACGAGGAAGAGGCAGAGGCCATTCGTGTCATCTACGACCAGTATGTTCACACGGACATTGGCGCAAACGGCATCGCAAAGTATCTGGAAAACCACGGTATCCGCAAGATTCCCCGGCAGAATGGGAAGAATCCCCTATTTGATGCACACCTGATCCGACTGATTCTGAAAAATCCTGTGTACTGCGGAAAAATCGCCTATGGTCGCCGTAAGATGGAAAAAGTGCGCGGCACAAGGAACGAGTACAAGCTGGTGGAGCAGGACAACTACCTGCTGGCAGATGGGCTGCATGAGCCCATTGTTTCGGAAAAAGCCTGGCAGGCAGCACAGGTGAAGCTGCTGGCACAGGCCAAGAAATACGAACACGTCAATCGCGGGAAAGATGAACACGTACATCTGCTCTCCGGCATTGTAAAATGTCCTGTCTGCGGAGCCGGAATGTATGGGAATAAAAGCATCAAGCACAAAGCGGACGGCACCAAGTACAAGGATTTTTATTATTACGGTTGCAAGCACCGCTCCATGATACGTGGGCATAAGTGCGATTACAAAAAGCAGATTCGGGAAGAACTGCTGGACGATGCCGTGGCAGAAGTCATTGTAAAGCTGGTGAGCAATCCGAAGTTTGCTGCCATGATGCAGGAAAAGATCAACATGAAGGTGGATACTGCCGCCATTGACCAGGAGATTGCAAACTACGAAAAGCAGCTTCGCCAGCACTATTCTATCAAATCAAAGCTGGCGGAGGAGATTGATTCTCTCGACCCAGACGATCGACACTATGTACGGCGCAAGGCTGACCTTGATGACCGCCTTTACAGGATGTATGATAAGATTGAAGATACAGAATCTCTGCTGATTGCCGCCAGAGCTAAAAAGCAGGCCATTGAAGCAGAAAAGCTGACCGGCGACAATATCTATAAAGTGCTGATCTATTTCGAAAAACTGTACGGCGTGATGAATGAAACGGAACGGCGGCAGTTGATCGAGGCGTTGATCTCTGAGATTCAGATTTACCCGGAGCGCCAAGCCAATGGACAGTGGTTAAAATCCATCAAGTTTAAGCTGCCGATTATCGAGGAAGACATGAGTATCAGTTTGGACAATGAAGAACAAGTCGAGACGGTAGCGCTTCTGCAAAGGGAAGGCTGATGGGGAGCGCGCCATGCGCATGTTTCTCTGCGGATGAATCGATTTGCATTGGGTAAAATCCGTTTTGTGTGCTTCAAAGATGAATATAAAACAACAACCGGTCGACAGTAAAGTCCGTCGACCGGTTGCGGATGTATAAAGAGACAACTGATCAGGTTGTCGGCAGGCAGCTCACGCTGCATACCTCTTGGTCTTCAAGCAGATATTTCATGCTGCGCATGATGGTATCGTGCGATGCACGCAGAACAACATCATAGCTAGCGATGCCGTCCTGTTCGCGCGTGACCGTACTCTGAACAAGTTGAATTTTGTGTTCTGTGATGAAATCAGAAAAGCGTGACGGGAATTCGCCGCTGCCTTTGACGGTAAACTGTAGATGGCTGGTTTGGCTGGGCTCGGCGTTTACTACGATATAATGCATGCAGACTTGCAGTACCGCCACAACGATAGTGGTAAAAATACCGATGACAAACATACCGGATCCAATCGCCAGACCGATACCTGCGGTGGCCCAAATGCCGGCAGCGGTTGTCAATCCCTTGATGGTGTTGCCATGTTTGAAGATGACACCCGCACCTAGAAAGCTGATACCACTGACAACCTGTGCTGCAACACGTGCAGGATCGGCGCCGCGTGTGCCGTTGAATACTTCGCCGGCGGTGCTGGTCAGATCAGCAAAGCCGTATTTGGAGACAATCATCAGCAGTGCGGCGGCACAGCAGACAATTACGTGCGTGCGGATACCCGCTTCTTTTAGACGGCGGCTTCGCTCGAAGCCGATGCAGGCACCACACAAGCAGGCAACCAGAATACGGATGAAAAAGTCCAGTTCCTGCAGGGCGGAAAATTGACTGTTGAGATACGCGGTTAGTGTCATATGTACATAGCTCCTTACCAAAGATTTTGCGTGCGCTTGCGCTTGCGTACAGCGGGGAACGGATGGGTTTTATCCGGATGATGGGAGGAAAACTCCCGATGCGGCAGTTCGCAGGCTTGCACGACATGGGGTAGGTATAGATGCAGTGCCGCCTGCATTGGCAGTGTGTCGTAAATATCGTGTGTATCATGTTTCCAATACATAGCCTCATCTCCCCTTGATTTTTTGTGCTGGATTTTGTATAGTTAATTATACGCAAGAAAAGCTATAAAGTAAAATTAGAATTCTCTTGTGTATATATAAAATTCTGTTATAGGAGGCTGCTATGCTTGATCCCAAGATTTACTCTCTTTTGCAAGTTTACGAGTGTGGAAGTTTCATGGCAGCGGCCAAAAAGTTGTCGATTACCCAGCCGGCGGTTAGCCATCATATCAAGGCATTGGAACAGGAATTGCATGTTACTATCTTTGAACGACGCAATGGGAAGGTGACTTTGACACGTGAAGGAGAAGAAGTCATCAAATGTGCGAAGAAAATGCAGGGATTGTATCAAAATCTGCGGCAGGATCTGAGAGACAGCAAAAAGCTGGTTTCCCATCTGACCATTGGTGTAACGCATACGGCGGAAAGCAATCCAATCGCAGAGGCTTTGGCAAGCTATTGTGCCCAAAATGATCATATTATTATTAAAATGATTACAGGCACTATAAAAAATCTTTATAGTAAGCTCAAAACATACGAAATTGATCTGGCCATTGTGGAGGGACGAATTACCGATCCCGGTATCCGCTATCTGCTGATGGATACGGATTATCTAGTGCTTGCTGTTTCGGTTAACCACCCCTATGCAAAGCGAGGCATGATTACACTTTCCGAGCTGAAAAAAGAGCGCATGATTCTGCGCCTGCCCAATTCCGGCACGCGCAATCTGTTTACTGCGCATTTGGAGAGCAACAACATGAGCTTGAGCGAGTTCAATGTTATTCTCGAGCTGGACAACATCGCTACGATTAAGGATCTGATTCGGCGTGATTTGGGCGTGTCCATTTTGCCTAAGAGCGTGTGTCTGGACGAGCTGAAAAAGAAGAAGATGGTCGTATTGCCTGTCGAAAATCTCAGTATGGTGCGTGAAATCAACATCGCTTATCAAAGCGACTTTACGCAGATGGATGTGCTGCACGATATCGTCAAATCCTACCGTGAGACACTGCGGCACTATCAGTGAGAGTATGCTTGGGGTTATACCGATGGGTTTTAATAAAGAAATATTGGCTTAAAATATCAATAAACGAGAAAAGGAGACACATATTATGGCGGTATCCCGTGAAACCGTGCTGTTTTATGAACCGGAGGGCGGGGCGCAGGGCGCGCTGCTCAAATCCATTCTGGTGCGCATGGGCGTGCGCATTAAAAACGTCTCGTCGGAGGCGGTGGGACAAACGATTGGCTGCCTGCTGGGTCGCAAGGGCTTTGATGCGCGCGAAAATCCCGAAGCGCCTGTGCTGGACGAGCCGGTGTTGGTCATGGACGGATTTACTGATAAGCGGTTGGAAATCCTGCTGCGGGAGATGAAGAAAAGCGGCATTTACGTGCCATATAAGGCGATTGTGACCGAAACCAATCTGGGATGGCTGTTCCATCAGCTGTATGATGAGCTTTCTGAAGAGCACAAAGCGATGCAGGGCGGAAAATAAATGTTTCCTTTTTGCAGAAAGCTGTTATAATAGGACTTATCCGGTGGATGTTTGGCTAGTGCCGGGACCGGATGCTAGTGTGTGCATTCCTGCCAGATGTCTGTGGATTGGAATGCATGGATGAAATAGCGAAAAGGAGTGTTGAAATATGGCAGTTTTAACGATTACTAAGGAAAATTTTGCGAGTGAAGTTATGGCGTCTGAAAAGCCGGTGCTGCTTGACTTTTGGGCAAGCTGGTGCGGCCCCTGCCGTATGGTATCACCCATTGTGGACGAGATAGCGGAGGAGCGGACCGACATTAAGGTTGGTAAGATTAACGTCGATGAGCAGGGTGAGCTGGCGCAGCAGTTCGGTGTGATGAGTATTCCGACGCTGGTTGTGATGAAAAACGGGCAGATTGCAAACAAGGCAGTCGGTGCAATGCCCAAGGAGAACATTCTGGCGTTGCTGTAAGACAAAATGAAAAACGGAAGCGGTTTCCGCTTCCGTTTTGTTTTGTCATGCTTTGCGCACAAATTTGATGGCGCTCATGGCAGCCTGCGCTCCATCTGAGACGGCTTTAGCCACTTGCAGCAGTCCGCCGGTGCAGTCGCCCGCAGCAAACAGACCGGGAACCGCAGTTGCCCCATCTTCGCTGACCTGAATTTTGTTTCCATCCAGCTGCGCACCCAGCTTGCGGGCAAAATCGCCGCTGCCTGCCGTGCCGTAAGCGATGAACACGCCGTCGACTGCGAGCGGGTCGCCGGTCTGGAACGTTACGCGCGCAACCTTGTCCTCGCCTTCGACCGCTGCGACCGGACGTTCGTCCACATGCAGCCCTTCGGGCAGGCCGGTTGGTGCGGGTGCGCCACTTGTCAACAGTGTCACAGAAGCTGCAACCGGCAGCAGAGTGCGCGCTTCTTCCAGCGCATATTCGCCTTCGCCCAATACAGCGACTGCTTTGCCGCGATAGAAAAAGGCATCACATATTGCGCAATAGCTGACACCGTGCCCCTCCAGCTCACGTACACCTGGAATTGGCGGCGTGGCACGCGGAGCACCGGTGGCGAGGATGACTGCATCCGCAGTGAATGTGCCTGTGGTTGTTTTGACAGTAAATCCTTTTTCAGCGTACTCGACGCCGGTAACCTCGGTCTGTACCAGTTGTGCGCCCAAGCGTTCTGCCTGTGCACGTCCGCGCGTGAGCAGTTCGGGGCCGGAAATCACATCGGTAAAGCCGAAGTAGTTTTCAATTTTATCGGTTTTGTCCAGTGCACCGCCGTCTTTATAGGCGACAGTGGTCTGGATGCCAGCGCGCGCTGCATAAATGGCGGCGCTCAGTCCGGCGGGGCCTCCGCCGATAATGAGAACAGATGGCATAGCTTACTTCCTTTCGTCACTTATCGGTTTCCTGCATAAACCAGTTTTGATATGCATTTTGCAGTTTATCCAGTAAAACGGTATCCTTGCCTCCGACCGGCTTTTCATCCACATGACTGACCGAAATGCAGTGTGAGCCGGTGGAAAGAATCATGATTTCGTCTGCGTTCATCAGCTCATCCACGGTGAACGGTGCAATACGCGAAGGGATACCTAGCTTTTTGCACAGCTGCAAAAAGTGCATGCGCGTGATGCTGGGCAGAATGAGTTCGTCTGCCGGGGGCGTGCAGAACACACCGTCCTTGAGAATCGCAAGTCCGGAATGTGCTCCTTCGGTCACGCGGTCACCACGGTGAAACACGACTTCGTCGCAACCTGCTTCGACCGCACGTTGCATAGCCATGCAGTTGGGGATGAGGTTAAGCGTTTTGATATTGCAGTGGAAAAAGCGTGTGTCCTCAACGGTGATGAGCTTGTACGGCTTATCGTGGCGGTCAAGCGCACACGGCTCCGAGAACGCCATCAGGCTGGCCTTGGCATTCGGCGGGAAAGCATGCATGCGATGTGCAACTGCGCGCGTTGACTGCCAGTAGAGCATATGCGGCTCATCCGAATCCAGACGGCAGATCAAATCGTTCAGCACCGCCGCCAGATCTTCGCGCGGCATCGGCGGGGCAATACGTAGAAGTCGTAGGCTGTTATAAAATCGGTTCAGATGGTCGTCCAGTGCAAAGATTTTTTTGTTGCGTACCATGGCCGCGTCGTATACACCGTCACCAAAATAGAAACCACGGTCGGTGATCGGGGCTTTGACCTCGTCGATTGGGCCAATTGTACCGTTATAATATGCAATATCCCTCATCAGGCATATCCCTCCTTGTCATATAGTCTGCTTTCAGTATAGCGGCTTTATAGGTGCTTTGCAAGAGCGAGAAAATGTGATAGAATAGACAAAACAGGAGAGTGATTTTTGATGAAAACGCTGCTGCATATCTGCTGCGCGCCGTGCTCTATTGCCTGTATTGACACGCTGCGGCAGGAGGGCATTGAGCCGGTGGGTTTCTGGTACAACCCGAACATCCACCCGTTTACCGAATATAAGATGCGCAAGAATACGCTGGTCGAGTACGCGAAAAGCATCGACCTAAAGCTGGAGATTGAAAATGAATATGGTCTGCGCCGGTTTATTGAGGGGGTGTACCCGAATTTCGATAACCGCTGTGCGTTTTGCTATACGCTGCGCTTTGAGGAAACCGCGCGGTATGCGGCGGAGCACGGTTATGATCAGTTTACTTCAACGCTGTTTGTCAGTCCGTATCAGAACCATGAACTGATGAAACAAGTAGCCGAGCGAGCAGCGGAGAAGTATGGCATTTCATATCTGCACCGTGATTTTTCGCCTCGATTCCGCGAGGGACAGGATAAGGCGCGAGAGTTAGGATTATATATGCAGAAATACTGCGGCTGTATTTTTTCTGAGGAGGACCGGTATAAGAAACGGCCAAAAAAGAAAAAGACCGAGGAGAATGCTTTACAAACGGGACAGTAAATGATATAATACTTTTTGTACCCGCGCCCGTAGCTCAGCTGGATAGAGCGTTGGACTCCGACTCCAAAGGCCGTGCGTTCGAATCGCATCGGGCGTACCAAAATGTGTTGATGAAAGATGCAACGCAGAAAACGCCGCACAAGAGTGCGGCGTTTTCACATATAATGCGCCACTTTTAGGATGAAAAAGTTGCAAAAACTCGATTTTTCAACATTTCAGTTTTTCCGCGCGAGAGGCGACATTTCAGAGATGCAGCAGAGCACTCTTGCGGACTGGTGTGACTTGAACACCGAGGCTAAAAAAGAATGAAGAATAAGAAGGCAGGCCGCCGTTCGGCTCCCCATGTGGGAGAGAACGGCGGCCTTTTCTGTTACATTGGTGCTTATGTTGCTTTCGCCTTGTTTGTCTATCATTCCTTGGTGGTGTTGGTAATAGCTTTCTCGTAACCTTTCGGGTATGCTTGCGTTACAAAAATACGAAAGAGGTGTCCGAGAATGGCAACCACCAAAAACTTGTGCGCTCAGATCCCCATTGACCTGCATGAGCGGGTCAGCGAAGAACGGGAACGGCTGGGCCAGACCACCAGCGAGTACATCGCCAACCTCATCCAAGACTATTACAACATGATGGAAAATCAGAAAGGCGGCATTCAAATGACTGAAAAAGGCAGAACCATGGCATTCCAGATTCCCGAAGAACTCTTCCAGCGCATCAAGCGTCACTTGGAGCGCGAGACGCTCCGAACCGGCAAAAAGCTCACCCAGCGAGACTTCGTGCTGAACCTGATCACGCAGGCACTGGACGAAGCGGACACTGAGAACGCCACGGAGCAGAATACCCACACTGAGGCCCCTGTCGCGCCCTGTGTAGCCAACGAGACCGTCCCCACAGGCACGGACACCCCCAACGAAGATAAAGCCGTGTAAGCCCACATAAAAGCCAAAACAAAAGAACACGATTTAGGGAAAAGCCACCCAGGGCATCCGAGATATTCGGATGCCCTGAGTGGCTTTTTGCGTTTCACCAGAGAGGAGGACATCACAATGACAAGCGAGATCAAAAGACGATTCACAGACACAGAAATGCAGACTGCCAGAGAAACCGACCTTCCGGAGCTGCTGACCCATCTGGGTTATCAGGTCAAACGCATCGGCAGGTACTACACCACCGCAGAAATGGACAGCTTGCGGATCAAGGATCGACGCACCTGGTTCCGCTACTCTCAAGGCATCGGCGGCGATGCGATCACATTCCTGCAGCAGTTCTGCGATAAAACTTTTCCGGAGGCAGTAGAGTACCTGCTGACCTTTCAAGGCAAGGCCAGAGACGCTCCTGTCAAAACAAAACCAGTCACCAAGCAGGACAAGCCGTCAGAGCAGTTTGCATTGCCACCGCGCAATGCCGATGACCGCCGCGTATTCGCTTATCTTCGCAAACGCGGCATCGCCGCACAGGTGATCCGTCAGTTTATGAACAGCGGATCACTGTATGAGGATGCAGTCCATCACAACTGCGTTTTTGTTGGCAGGGATCACACCGGACAAGCCAGATATGCAGGACTGCGCGGCACCTATGACCGCGACGGGAAAGGGTTTCGCGGAGATGTATCCGGCAGTGACAAAAATATCGGCTTCGCTATACCTTGCGATCCTGTTTCCGACCAAGTCCGAGTCTTTGAAGCGCCTATCGACCTCATGAGTTATTACACCCTCCACCGAAGCTGCTGCAATGCAGTCGCCTTGTGCGGTCTGTATGATGGCGCCTTGCGAACCTATCTTCGGAACAATCCCCAGATCAAGCGGATCGTTCTTTGTTTGGATATGGATACACCGGGACAAGAAACGGCGGAACAGCTCCGAAAAAAATACGCGGAACTGGGATATGAGATATCGCAGGAGAAGCCCCGCAGCGGGAAGGACTGGAATGAGTACCTGCAAAAAAGGAAAGCGCTGGAAAGGGGGCGATGACGCGATCGATCCACAATAGCCGGAAAAAACAACAAGGAGGAAAACACGATGAGACCGAGGAAATTTGTTCGCAGCACGGCGCTCGTGCTCGTGCTGACGGCAGCGCTGACTGTCACTGCTTTCGCGGCAGATCCCACACAGCAGCCAGCAACCAAAACCGACAATAAGTCTTCGTATTATCCCACTTCGGTGGAAATGACCGAAGATGACGCCGGGAATCCCATGATCCGAAAGACCTACCAGCTGAGCGTTTCAGATGACCCGCAAAAACTCCCTGTCGCAGACTTTGAGCGCGACGGCAGACGGTATTACCTTTTGGACATGACGAAAGAGGATAAGATCGGCGTAGATACGAAAGAACACAGCGAAACGGTCAAGCTGTCCAGCGATACCAAAGAGATGGAGCAGATCCTCCAGAGACTGGACGCGCAGAAAGAGGTCACCACAGAGGATGGTCATACCGGAGTTCTGACACTGGACCATACCAGCGTCAAGGTAACTGCGGACGGGTATGGTACAAAGAAACGCACCCTCTCAGCGACGCGCACCTATCCCAATTTGTCGGATGCCGATGTAGCTCTGATTCCCAAGACGATTCAGGACAATGGCCATACCCTCACGCTGGCAGATGTCCGGTGGGACAGCGCTTACCAAACCGAAGCAGACGAAGCCGTGGTGCGCTACTGTGCTACCGCACAGTACACCGGCGAAAGCAGCAGTCAGTATGTGACCGGTTACACGGTCACTGCGGATTACTCCGGCAGGGTCACAAAAACAAGCTGTGATACTGTCGTTTACACAGCAATCTTTGACAGTATGCCTCTGGAAGCGGAACAGCCGGTGGAAGAAACGAATCACCGCCTGCCCATTGTGCTTGGCGGCGCGGCACTGCTGGGAGCAATTCTCGGCGGAGCAGCAACACAGATCAAAAAGAAAAAAAGAAAGGGGGACGAATCGTGAAAATGAAATTTCGCGGCCTGATCGCGGCTGCGGCTCTCTGTACTCTGTGTGTTGGACAGGCCAGCGCATTGGAATATACCGTAGATGCGCCGGAGGACTATCTGTTCGGCACGCCCACCAGTGAAGGAACTGTGTATGAGCAGGAATCGAACAATGTGGATCGCGGGAAAAACACCGCCCTGATCCCGCCCGGTTTCGGAACGGCCACCAGCTATTTGCCGGGCAGCGGCGAGCCGTTGACGCCGAACCTGCTCCCCGGCGCAATGTCCGGCGGACTGATCAGCTCAGTCAAAACGGATAGCAGCGAAGTGAGTTATCCAACAGTTGACTCGACTGCGGATCGTTGGACCGGTACATCCTTTACGGCGGTCACGCCAAACCTCTACTACAACAGCGATCATCTGGGAACTTTGAGCATTCCGTCCATCGGTCTGAATGTCAAGGTCTACCAGGGCACAGACAGTGCCGCACTGCGGAAAGGGGCTGGACACTTCTCAGAAACGAGCGTATGGGACGGAAATGTCTGCCTTGCGGGGCATAACCGAGGCGTTGCCAATCATTTCGGCAAGATCCATACGCTGAAAACAGGAAACATCATCACCTATACGACGAAGCTCGGCACCAGAAGCTACACGGTCCGCAGTGTTTCCAAGGTGCTGTACACCGATACCAGCGGAACCTCTGCTTCTGATGAGAACTGCCTGACTCTGTACACCTGTGTCATGGATCAGCCCTCGTACCGATGGATGGTCCGAGCAGCAGCACAATAAATTGGAGGTGTGACCTTGAAAAAACGATTGATTTCTATGTTCCTTGTGCTGGTGATGGCGCTTGGGATGCTCCCGACCACCGCACTTGCCGCCAGCAGCACCATCGGCGGTGCGCTAGGCGAGGTGAATATCACCAACGGCGGCTATAAAATGTCTTATCTCAGCATGAACGGCGTTGTCCGTTCCCAGTCCTACACTTACTTCAACTTTAAGTCGGCCAGCGGCGCGATCAAGGAAATCCCGGCCTACTGCATCAACCCTACAACAAAGGGGGTGCCTCAGTCGGTCAGTCCCGGCACGAGCATCAAATATATTGCAAACGAGGCCAGCAACGACCCGAAGATCGTCGGCATCATCGCCAATGGCTACCCGCATCGTGGTCTGTCTGAACTTAAGCTGGACAATAAGTATCAGGCGTACTACGCCACGAAGATGGCGCTCTGGTGCTATCTGATCGACGGCTGGAGCATTGATCGGCTGACGGTCAACCCGTCCCTGTCCGGTGTGGAGAGGGAATGCGGCGAAAAACTGCTGGCGGCGGCAAAGGACATCTACAAACGCGGTATCTGGTGGAACCGTGTGCCGCAGCCTACCATCACCGTAACGGCGGACAAGGACTCCGCCTATCCCGTCACCATAGACGGAAAGGAATACTTGCAGCAGGTGTTCACAGCGGATTCGGAAACATGGGTTTGCGACTATGACATCGACATCGGATTCACCATGCCCGATGAAGTGCCGGAGGGCACCCGCATCGTAGACATGGACAACAACGACATCACTAAGATCAGGACCTCGCCCAATGGTGCCAGCTATGCCGGTCAGTTCAAAGTGCTGTACCCCAAGGACAGCGTAAGCGACCAGACCGGCGCGGTGCAGATGTCGCTCCACGCCAATGTCTACAAGTATGCCATCTACTATGGCCTATGCGCGGAAACCAGCAAGTATGGCACCCTCCAGCGCTATATGTGCGACACCGATCCTACGACGGAAATCCGCCAGTCTACCTTCAGCCGCTATTCTTCTACGCCGTCTGATACCCCGGACGAACCGGAAACGCCCACAGAAACTACCCTTATCATCAAAAAGGTAGAAACCGGAACGAATACGCCCCTTTCCGGCGCAACTTTCGAGGTAAAGGCACCGGATGGGACGGTCCTCGGCAGCTTTGTCACGGATACCAGCGGCAAAATCATTATTCCGCTGACCCTCTCCGGCCAGTATGTCATTACAGAGAAAGCGGCGCCCAAGTGGCACCTGCTGGGCACGGAAACCACCAAGACCGTTTCCGTGGACTACGGCAATACCGCGACTGTCACCTTTGAAAATGCACCCTACGGCAATCTGCGCGTGGACAAGATCGATGCGGACAGCGGCGCTTCTCTCGCCGGTGCGACTGTGGAGATCAAGCACATCGAAAGCGGCGTCACCCAGACCGGCACCACCGACCTCGGCGGCAGTGTGTACTTCGACAAGCTGAAGCCCGGTGCATATCAGGTGCGCGAGGTGTCTGCCCCCGGCGGCTATATCAAGGACGACCAGACCTACACCGTGAATGTGACCTCCGGCACGGAAACCAGCTTCGTACTGAAAAATCAGGCAAAGCCGGGCCTTATCATCACCAAGTACGATGAGCAGACCCATGAAGTCCTGCCCGATGTGACCTTTGAAGTTTACCGTGATACCGTCCTCATCGGCTCGTTCTCCACGGATGAGATGGGCCAGATCCGCCTGACTGACCTCCATCCGGGAACCTATCTGGTGAAAGAGGTTTCCACCAGCGCGGGCTATGTGCTGGACAGCACGCCGCAGCAGATCGAATTGACCGCAGGCGGCGGTATCAAAACGCTGACTTTCTTCAACACCGTCAAGCCCGGTATCCACATCATCAAGGTGGACAGCCGCACGATGGAGCCGCTGACCAATGCCAAGTTCCGCATTTCTCTGGTGGGCGGCACCTTCTCCAAGGAATATGTGACCGACAAGAACGGTGAGATCGACCTGACCGCACTGGAGCCGGGCGCATACACTGTGGAGGAGATCACCGCGCCGAATGGTTATCTGATGGACGATGATATCCAGGCAGTGGACGAGGAATTGAAAGCGGGGGCCGCGGCATGATCGGAATGAAGGATCAATACTTCGGCGTTGAAGTAGAGATGACCGGCATCACTCGTGAGCAGGCGGCAACAGCGCTGGCCGCGTATTTTGCAACGGACGCCCGCTATGTGGGCGGCGCTTACGATAAATGGTGTGTGACGGATCGGGACGGCAAAGAGTGGACGGTCATGAGTGACTCCAGCATCCACGGGGAGCAGAAGATCGGCAGCGGCTATCGTGCAACAGGTGACTACAGATACCGCGTGGAGATGGTAACGCCAAAGCTCACCTATGCGGAACTGCCCAAGCTGCAGGAGTGTGTCCGGCAGGTGCGTCACGCAGGGGCCAAGGCCAACAGCTCCTGCGGCATCCATGTCCATGTGGACGCCGCAAACCATAACCGGCATAGTCTGAAAAACCTCATCGGCATCATGTACTCCAAGGAGGATATCCTGTTCAAAGCGCTGCAGGTCAATGAAAGCCGGGCGTCCCGCTGGTGTCAGAAGGTGCGGGAACCCATGCTGAAGCAGGCACGCAGGCTCTCGTCGGATGAGACAAGGGACCTGACGCAGCTGGAGAATATCTGGTACGAGGGAGATAACGGCAGCGCAGACCACTATAACTGGACCCGCTATTACGCGCTGAATCTGCATTCGGTCTTTTACCGGGGGACGGTGGAATGGCGCTGTTTCAATTCCACGCTCCATGCGGGAAAAGTCGCCGCCTATGTGAATCTGTGCCTTGCCATCTCCGCCCAGGCTATTGCCCAGCGCAGCACGGTCATGCGCAAGACCCACAGCGACAATGAGCTGTTTACCTTCCGGGTCTGGCTGGTGCGGCTGGGACTCAACGGCGAGGAATTCAAGCATACCCGTGACCACCTGTTGGCAAATCTGGACGGTGATCGGGCGTGGCGTTTCGATAAGGACAGCTATGCAGTCAACAAAAAGAAGAAAAAATCCAGAGAAATGGAGAGGTGAAGCCTTTGAAGATTCAAATTGAAGATACCATGTACGAAGGAACCGCAGCCGGGATCATGGAACAGCTTCGGGATCTCAGCTTTGATCCCACAGAGTTCCCGGATGTGGAGACCTACATCTGGTTTGTACAGAATAATGTCATCCGCACCACGGGAATGGACTGTCCGCTGCCGGATGGCGATGCGGAGACACAGGCGGCAGCCCTGCTCCGTCATCTGGAACGCTTTGGCGCTCTAACGATGCTGGAGGTGTGATATGGAGGAAAACCTGTATTTTGCCTACGGCAGCAACCTTGATCTGGAGCAGATGGCGCAGCGCTGTCCGGATGCCGAGATCGTGGGACCGGTCAGGCTGGAAAACTACGAACTGCGGTTCCGCGGCAGCGGCTTTGCTACCGTTGCGCCGAAAAAAGGCAGCGTTGTCTATGGATTGCTGTGGAAGCTCACGCCAAACTGCGAACAGTCTCTGGACCGGTACGAGGGGTATCCCCGCCACTACACGAAAGAAACCGTGACGGTTAAAGACGCGGCTGGCGCAGAGATCCCCGTCATGGTCTATATCATGGCAGAGCCTTATTGCCGCCAGCCTGCACTGCCGTCCCCATATTATTACCGCGTGATCCAGCGAGGCTTTGAAGCCAACGGCCTGCCGGTGGACTCCCTTCGGGATGCGTGGAGCAGGACCATTGACGAGGTGTTCTCCGGAAAGCTGGATAAGCCGAGGAATAAGAAATCGGAACGACACAAAGAGCCGGAACGGTAATGGCTCTGCCGCAGCAGAAAGAAATAGCCTGTTTGCAATTTCCGCCGCGTGTGTTACAATATCCCCTGTTTGCGGAAGGGGTGCGGATATGTTTTACACGATGGAGGAAGCCGCTGTCATCGGAGGATTTCTGGAACTGTATCTGGAACGGGATAGTGTTGCCCCGGCCGTGCGGGAGCGGCACCGGAAATTCCGGCAGGGGCTGCTGGGCGGCGCACTGGAACGGACCGATTATGAATGGGCTGCTGCGGCGCTGGGATTCCTGCGCCCCCAATGGTGGCCAGAGCATGAAGATCATCGGGCGTTGGAGAATGCCCTACTGAAGACCCGGACGCTGGCATCCAAAAAAGAATAAGAATCACCATTTGCGGCAACGGCAGAGGAATCTGTCGCTGCCGCTTTTCTTTTGAAGAAGGAGGAACCCATATCAGCACAGAGAAAATGAAAGTCCTTGTGGTGCGCCCCATGGAACTGCCTGCGGTGCAGGAGATCGACCACACTCTTTCTGCCATGCAGGAGCTCGTAGGCGGCACCATTCAGGCAGTCTACCCCTTCGATGACCCGGTGGCGCTCGTCTGCAATGACGAGGGCAAGCTGCTGGGCCTGCCGTGGAACCGCGCCCTGACCGATGATCACGGTGTGCCGTATGACATTGTCTGCGGCACATTTTTTGTTGCCGGTCTTAAAGAGGATGATTTTGCCTCGCTGACGGAGCAGCAGATTGAAACGTACAAGGACAAATACAGCCATGAAATGATCCTTTCTGTTCCGAAACAGCCGGAGGCACAAAAGAAACCAACGAAGAAGGAGAAGCATGAATATGAAAGATAACTGCATTCTGACTGCTGAGTCAGTCACCGAGGGACATCCCGACAAGCTCTGCGACACCATCGCGGACGCGGTGGTGGATGCCTGCCTTACGCAGGATGCCGCTGCCCGCGTTGCCTGCGAGGTCATGGCCACAGCCGGAAAGATCATCGCCGCAGGCGAGATCACGGCAGCGAAGATTCCGGACATCCCTGCCATTATTTGCAGGACGGTGCGGGAAGCCGGATACGGCGGCAGTGACCATGAGGTGGAGGTCATCACCCATGAGCAGAGTCCCGACATTGCGGAAGCCGTGTGTGGCGGCACGGAGACCGGCGCAGGAGATCAGGGAATCCTGTACGGCTTTGCCTGCGATGAAACAAAGGAGCTGCTGCCTCTGCCTGTGGTGCTGGCGCATCGACTGACCCGCCTGTTGACCGATACCCGCAGACAGGGCATCATCCCCGGCCTGCGTCCGGACGGCAAGGCGCAGGTGTCTGTGGAATACCGCTCTGGAGTCCCGTACCGCATTGCCGCAGTGGTGGTATCCTGCCAGCATGAGGAGGAACTGCCCCTGCCGGAACTGCGCCGGGACATCCTGCTCCATGTGATCCGGCCCGCCATGCAGGAGCTGCCGCCGGATGAACATACAGAGGTGTTGATCAACCCCTCGGGTCGATTTGTCCAGGGCGGTTTTGAAGCGGACACCGGGCTCACCGGACGCAAGCTGATGGTGGATACCTACGGCGGCCTCGCCCCTCATGGCGGCGGCGCGCTGTCCGGCAAGGATGGAACGAATGGAGTGATACAATAAAACCGCACACCCAAGGTGGTATAATGAAGAACAGAAAGGGTGTTGAAGATGGGACAGAAATACAGTGCAGAATACAAGGCAGACGTGCTGAAAT
>NZ_JBQKJR010000048.1:0-24724 GCF_052117165.1 Agathobaculum sp. LCP25S3_E8 | reverse complement strand
TACCGTTCTCATCGGTTGCCTCAAACACAATCTGACTCTCCGATGCTTCGTAGGCCACTGTCTGCACCTTGCCATCATCCAGCATGGATACAAACTCATTATAGCCCACTTCGACAACCTGCCGCTGTGCCAGCATCGGCACCAGCATCCAGTTAAGCAACATCAACACCAGCAGCGTTACCACATAATAAAATATTAACGGCCGCTTTGGTGTTTTGGAATCTTTGCCCGGTTCAATCATATTCTTTCACCTTTCCTTCCATATCTCTGAGTACTTCGTCCAGATTACGTTGCATTTTATCCATAACCGTATTTATCATCTGCATTTCTTCCTCTGTCACATCCCGGCGAAGCCGCTCCGACACGCGGCAACCGCTCTGATACAGCTGCTGCGCAATCATAACGCCTTCTCCGCATAATCGTAAGTGCACGATGCGCCTATCATTATCATCACGCTCACCCTGCACCAGACCGCGTCGGTGCAGACAATCCACACTGCGTGCGATTAACGCTTTGGATATGCCAAGCTGCTGCACCATATCGGTTGCCGTATCCCATCCCGGCGCATAGCGCCGCAAAAACAGCAATACGGAAATCTCATTGGGCGTCAGACGATAGCCGCTTGCCGCTTCCTTAACACAGCTCCAATACAGCTTTTCCATTTTTGCAGCTTCCAGCAAAAATCGTTCTTCCCACCATATCATATCGTCTCCCTCCTCTTCCGTGTACTTCTACTACCATCATCATACGCAAAACAGTCAACACTGTCAATCGTTCAATTGTGAACAATTTGCAAATTTGGATTTTTTCTGACAGGAAAACGGACGGCACAGCCGTTTGCCATACCGCCCGTCTCCGACGCATATGCATTTTTCAGCCTTTTACGCTCAGGTAATATGAAACAGCTTACTCAAAATGCCTTTCAGATATTTCGGACTCTTCCATACAACAACCTTCATCATACTGTCCACCTCCCGTCAACACTGAAGCAGGAACCACCCTGCTGCGATCAGCGCCAGCGCAAGCAGCCAGACCGGCAGGCACAGCGAGAGCAGCCCGCCCAGCAGCAGGCCCACGCCCAGACAGAGGCAAACCAGACCGATGACCTGACCCCGACAAAACATTGCGCATCACGCTCCTGTCATCATTATAAGCGTTGTGCCGCAAAAAGGTGACACTTCCACAAATTCTTCTTGCCGAAGCAATCCCAAAAAAGTCCAAACGAACCCGATAGATGATGCCGGTTATGCAGACAACCATGCCGAAAATGCTTTGCTGGGGCATATCTGTAAATTGCATGTCAACAGGAATGTGGATAATCACTTTTTAGTATACAACAAAACTCCCGACGGGCGAAACCCGTCGGGAGTTTGACATCTATTCATCTAAGAGAATTTACCGCTTTCCGGTTATGCCATAGACTGAATAAAGCGCTGTAAAATGACCGCAACCTGCGCGCGAGTGGCTTGCGCCTGTGGCGCAAGTGTAGTACTTGATGTACCGGTCAGCAAACCCTTCTGTACGGCCCAAGCCATCGCCTGCCGCGCATAAGCGCTGACCTGTGCGCCATCGCTATATGCATCCAACGCACCATTAGCAGACGGGCTGCCCGCATAGCGGTACAGCATGGCGGCCAGTTGTTCCCGAGTCAGACTTGACTGCATATCCGAACCATCTGAAACGCCCTTCTGCATAGCCCACTGCCGGCCTGCGTCATACCAGTTCGCACCGACCGATGTGTCTACGCCATCCAGCCGCGCCAAAACCGTGACAATCATGGCACGGTCCATCGCCTCCTCCGGAGCAAAGGTTGTCGCTCCGGTGCCGGAGAAAATCTCCCTACCAGTCACATAGTCAACCGCAGCTGCTCCCCAATAACTTGCAGGCACATCCGTATACCGCTTGGTATTGTTCACAATCCGAACTGTATCGCCATCCTTTATGGCAACCGCAATGCCGTTTTCTGTAAGCTGCGACTGCATCATCACCTGTTCAGTGCCATCGTTCTTGACAAGAACCGCTACCGTCCCCATCGTTACATCTTTGACGGGAATCTCCACCTTGACCGTGCTGCTGTCCGGCAGATTTACTGTCACGACAGGCGCGCTCACACGGTCCGGAGTCGCCGAAACCGCAGGCATGGGCAGCGCGACCGTGTTACCGTTTTGTACCGCGTTTGCAATACTCTGACTGGTCAGCGTAACTTTACCAGACGTATGCCCATCCGCTTTTGTTACCGTCACGGAACCCGTGCCATCCTTGTTATCCACCGTAGTAGTTATCTCACCGGCAGGAGTCTTAACCGTCTCGGTCTTGTTGCCCGCCGCGTCAGTTGCCATTGTTGTGGTGGTACCGTCCTTCTTAGTCTCTACAACCAACTGAGAACCGTCCGGATGCTTGGTGGTCTGGGTAGTCGAACCATCCGTTTTGGTGACGGTCGTGATGGTAGAACCGTCCGGCTGGATTACGGTTTCCGTCTTATTGCCGGAGGAAGAGCTGCTGCTGCTCGAAGACGTGCCACCAGTGGAGCCACCGCCCGAAGTGCTCGGCAGAGCAATTTCGTACTCCAGCGTGACTGCCGCGCTGTCCAGAAGGCCCGCCGTAACCGCAACCGCTCGAATGCGCGTTTTCACCGATTGCCCCGCAGCGCCATTGACCGCAATGGGCGCGGTATACCGGATACCGGTTGCCGCAGACGGCTCACTGCCATCGATCGTGTAATAGATAACAGCATCAGGAGTTGCAGAAGTCAATACCACCGTCTGATTTGTCTGATATCGCCCGGGAGCAGGCTGTGCCGTGGGCGCGGCGGTCTGCGAAGCGGTTGCCGGGAACGCAATGCGCACAGACAGTGTACCATCCGGCTGCGCATCGACCTGCGCCGACTGGTCATTAACCGTAACCGAAACAGCCTGAGAAAAAGCATAGCCGGATTCCGCCGTTAGAGTCAGCACCGCCGTATAGACTGTATCAAGTTCTGCCGTACCGCTGCCTCCCGGCTCCCAAGTCACACTCGAAGCCGAAACGCCGGCTGTACCCACGGTTACCGTGGTGTCCAGCGTCTGCCCGGCAATCGGCGCGTCCAAACCGGTCAGAGATACTGAAGCAATCTCCTGCGGCGCAACGGTCAAACCACTGACCTCTACCTCGTACGGAATGGTATAGTCATACGCCTGTGCTTCCAAGTGATAGGTACCGTTTTGCAGCGAGTCCGTAGGCTGAATTGCGCTGCCGCCATTGGGCGACTGCTTCAGTTTCCAATTTAAGCTGTATTCCCCTGCAGGAACATTGGTGAGATTGCTGCTATTGACATAATACTGTATCTGCACGGAAGGCTGCGGCAGTCCGTCCAGCAAATCCTGCACGGTATTGCCATCCTGCGCGGCAAAGCTGCCCGCTGCCGGTGCGGTCGGCTCGGCAACCAGATAAGCGGTTGCAAATTTTCCGCTGGCAACATAGCGCACATGAGGTGCTTTGAGCGGCGTATTGCCCGCAATAACAGAAGAACCACCCATTGGCTGCGTGGAACTGGCAAACTGCACATTGCCCCCCAACGTCAGAGAACCATTGTTTTCAACTACTTTTGTCTCACTACCGTTCAGCTTGACTGCCGTAAACCGTCCCGAATTGATAATTGAAGCCGAATTACCCGCTTCGGTACGAAAAACCGGTGCTGCCGTTCCCGTGATTGCACAAGGAGAAGAAACGTTACCGCCGGTCTGACCATTCAGGTCAAGTGTGACGCCATCCTTCAGCGTGATGGTGCTGTCCAGCTGCACACAATTTTGTAAAATTACTCTATCGCCCGATTCGGCATTCTGCATAGCCGCATCCAGCGTATCGTATGCCGTAGGGTTTCCATCCCCCTTATCCAGCATTACATCGCCGCTTGCACTGGGGTCGCGTGCATCGGAAGCAAGCGTCGGATAGGTAAATTTATGCTCCTTATAGGCAGGAGACTTCGCAGTTGAAGAATCATGGTTTTTCCCAAAGGTCTCATAACCCGGCAGATTCTTTTCGGTGACAGTATTGCTGCCAACCAGAAAATAGACCTGACGCGCCGGAAGCGTGGAAACGCTGGGGTCATCCCAAGTCGGGTCAAGCGCATACCATTGCTCCTGACCGGTACCGTCGTTGAGCTTCACATAATTCCACGCATGCTGCTCACCGTTCGGCTGATTATTGGTATTATAGGCCCAACCCTCGATATAGGCATTTTCCATTCCAAACGCATCAAGCAACACTTTCATGGCTGTTGCATAACCATAACAGACCGGATCATCGCCTGTGGTGGCTGCGTTGTTATCGCTTAAGAGTCCGCTGGCCGCACAGCGGGAAAAATTGCTGGCTGCAAGTCCCTGCGCGTTATATACATTATTTTGGGCCATCCAATCGTTGAGATATTTAAGCATTGCAAGCTCGTCAAGTGCTGTAGAAGGCACGTTTTGCTTGATTTCATCGACTTTATCGTTCAGCCCATCTCGGTAACTTTGCAAATTCTCTGTGGTAAATCCATCATAGAAAAAGGATTCGCCGGGCGTTTTGCATGACAGCACATAGACTTCATTTCCATCCCCATCTATAGAGGGATTGCCTTCCGCCCAAACCAGCTTTGAGCTGTCCACCCAGAAAAATTCGGGATGGTCACGGAACACGGCAAAAACAGGTTTGCCGCTAATGGAATATCCGGAATCCTTTGGAATAGTCACCTGCACGCCCGACGGGTCCGTGTCGTTGCGGGTCAATTCCTCAATCTGGTCAACGATGGCATCATAGACCGCCTTCTCGTTGTTATTGAGCTGCGTATACAAATATTCACCCGGCCCTGCTGCACGCACGGTACGCACGACTGCATCCATACCATGTAACGAAGCTGCCGCATACGCAGGAACCGTGCTGGCGCACAGCAGACAGCCTGCCAGCACGATACAGCCAATGGTTTTTCCAACATGTGGTAGATGGTGTTTTTTCATGAAAGCCTCCTCTATCCTGCCTTTTTTCTTATTTCGTTGTGCTTCCGAAGCCGCCCTCTCGGCATCCGTCCGCATCGTCATCCTGCGTGATACCGAACGGCAGGAAGATGCCTTGTGCAAAACCTTCACCCGCAGCAACCGAAAGGTTTCTGCCCTGTCGGTTCTGGTTGGTCATCTTGACAAAGATATGTCCTCCATTTTTGGCATTGAAATAATCGCTGTCAATGATACCAACCGTATTGTCCATTTGCAGGCAATACTTAAACCCCAACCCGGAACGCGGATAGAGCTGCAGCACCCAACCATCCTTGATTTCCACACGGATACCAGTCGGAATCAGGATGGTTTCGTGCGGCACAAGAGAAAATGCCTCCGGTGCAAAAAAGTCATAACCTGCGGAGCCGACCGTCGCCCGACGCGGCAGGCGAATCTTCTCATAGACCGCTTTTGCCTCGCTCGTGCTGCTTCCGGTTGCGCTGCACCAATCCGTGAGAAACTGCTGTTCTGATACCTTGTGAAATTTTGCAACCTTTTGCATGATATATCCGCCTTCCTTATCCATACTTTTTATAGTAAAACAACTTCCTGTGACGCACGGGTACGCCCGACGTCGATCACCCGCTGGTTGGCGCTGCCACGCCAATGCAGCTGGGAATCCGCTTGCGCCTGCACAAACCGTCCGTCCACGACCACATCCACATTTTCCAGCAGCGGCAAATCCTGAATTTCCTCCCAGGTATAGCCGGTATACAGCCAGATGGTCTTGTCCGGAAAGCGCTGCCGGATGCGGGCGCATAAAGCTCCCACATCCGCACGGTTAGCCGGAAACAGCGGATCGCCGCCCGAAAGCGTCACACCCGACACATAATCTTTGCCGAGCTCCGCAAACAGCTCGTCTTCTGCGTCGCTGTCGAACGGCAGGCCACCGTCCGCATCCCACGTCACGGGATTATGACAGCCCGGACAGGCATGTCCACAGCCGGCCACCCATAGTACAACACGCAGGCCCTCTCCGTTGAGCATATCGTCTTTGGTTATGTTGTGATAGCGCATCACATGCTTTTCCTTTCTGCAATCTCCGCCATCTTGGCATCGTTCAGGCGCGTGTCACCCTTGACGCGCGAGTAAGACAGATAGCCATTCATGCGGTCAATCTTGGTCAGGTTGCGGCTGCCGCACTTGGGACAAACGTCCATCGACAGCTCTTCATGTCCGCAGTCGTCGCAGTACGCCAGCGACAGGTTAACGCCTTCGTAAAAGCCCATGCGCATCGCGCGGCGCACGAGCGAACGGATTGCCTCCAGATTGTAGTCGATGGGGTACTTGACATACTGAATCTTGCCGCCGTTGCACAGGTTCCAGAACCGGCCCTCCAAATCCTGCTTTTCAATGGGGGTCAGGTCCTCGGTAACGTGGCAGTGGAAGCTGTTGGAGACATACGGACGGTCGGACACGCCCTCGATGATACCGTATTTGCGGCGGAACTGCTCGACCTGCAAGCCGCACAAGCTCTCGGCCGGCGTACCATAGATGGCATACAAATTGCCGTCCTCTTCCTTAAACTGATTGACCTTCTGGTTTATGTATTCGAGCGTATCAAGCGCAAACTGCCCATCCTCAACCAGTGATTTGCCGTTATACAGCTCCTGCAATTCGTTGAGCGCCGTAATGCCGAACGATGCCGTCGCGGTTTTCATGATGGGCTTAATTTTGTCCGACGGCTTGAGATGACCGCCGTAGAAACCGCCCTCGCAATAGGCCAGCGGATTGGTGGACGCGCGCATTTCACCGAGGTACGCATAGGTGCGGATATGCAGGCGACGAATCAGCTCGAGGTAGTAATCCAGCACCTCGTGGAAATCGCGGTTTTCCTGCTGTGCCTTGGCATAAATCATCGGCAGGTGCAGCGACACCGCGCCGATGTTCCACCGACCGATAAAGACCGGCTTGTCCTCCTCATCCGCAGGCTTCATCCCGCCGCGCTCGTACCACGGGGACAGGAACGCACGACAGCCCATCGGGCTGATGATAGCGCCGTACTTTTTGTACATCGAAGGCACATAGCCCTCGCCCGTCAGGCTGAGCCAGTCCGGATACATCGCCTTGGACGAACACTCAATGCCCGCCTCGAACACGTCCTCGAGTTCCTTGCCCGGTCCATGCAGATTTTCGTCGTACAGGAACACGATTTTGGGGAACAGCACGGGTTTTTTCTGCCCCTTCTTGCCCTGTCCCTTGCGGCGGACGTTCAGCATCGTGATGGACGCAAGCTTGGCAAAGCGACCCGTACCAGTACCCATGGTCATGGTGATGAACGGATAGTCGCCACGGCTTGACGCTACCGTGTTGAATTTATACTCCCAGCCCTGGAAGCCCTGCTCAAAGTCGTTGAGAATGTCGGCCATGACCTCTTTTTCCACGGTCTCCGCGTCCAGTCCCAGACGGCTGTATTTTTCAGTCAACATTTTGTAGCTGCGCTCGGCATACGGCTCAAGCAGCAGGTCGACCGATGGCACAGTAAAGCCGCCATACTGCTGGCTGGCTGCGGACAACACGATGTCACCAATGACATCAAAGGCAACATTGAGTGTCTTAGGTTCATTATACCACAGATTACCCATTTCAAAGCCACCCTTGAGCACATGCTCCACATCAAACAGGCAGCAATTCATCGTGTCGCGGCGTGCAGACATATCATGCACATAGATATAGCCGTCGCGGCAGGCCTGCAGCTCTTCGGTGTTCATGAAGAACTTCTGATACAGCTCCTTGTTGAGCTGGTTAAAAATCAGGCTGCGCTTGGTGGACACCAACGCGGAGTCCGTGTTGGAATTCTCCTTATCACCGATGTACATAATCGACTGGCTCTTTTTGTACACGCTGTCGAGCATGCCGACAAAATCCTGCTTATAGTTGCGGTAATCGCGATAGCTTTTGGCGACCTCTGGGCGCACGGCTTCGAGCGCAGCCTCGACGATGTTGTGCATCTGCCAAATCTGCACCTCAGTCATGCCGTGGTCACGGATATAGCCTTCCACATGGTCGCAAATCGCCCGCAACTCTTCCTCGGTAAACGTATACAGCACACGGTTTGCGGACTTATTGACCGCAATCACCACTTTTTGAATATTAAAAGCTTCTTTTGTATTATCTTTTTTGATTACTCGAACCATTATCGTTTCCTCACTCATGCTATTTGGTGTAGGTTTTCATTATAGCACACCACATGTTGTGTGAAAAGAGCAAAAACTGAACAAAAAGAATCACTACAATTTGACGGATTTTGGCGCGTCAAAAAACATTTCCAGCTCCTGTTCATTTTTCCGATTCCTGCCGTTTGGCTTGCGCCCCCAACACAATCTCATGCGCCGCACGCCACATGTGCTCTTCGCGGCGCTTAAGTTCCTCCGTCGAAACTTCACGATAAGCGTCATCGCAAACGGAAACCGTACCGTGCGCATAATGATAGGTCGCAGCAACAGCCATACAGACCGCCTCCTTCGCCGTATCCTATGCGCCGGATTGTCCCCGGCATGTCATTTTTTACATATACCACTGATAGGATGTTAATACACTATCGTAAGGAGTGGATTCCATGCCGACGCAATACTGCATCTATCTGCGCAAATCCCGTCAAGATCTGGAGGCCGAAGCGCGCGGCGAAGGCGACACGCTCGCCCGTCACCGCCGAACACTCACCGAACTGGCTGAGGCGCGCGGCCTGCCGGTCGGGGCAATTTACGAAGAGGTTGTCTCAGGAGATACCATTGCCGCGCGTCCGCAGATGCAGCGACTGCTGCAGGAGGTCGAAGCCGGACAGTGGCGCGGTGTTATCGTTATGGAAATTGAACGTCTGGCGCGCGGCGACAGCATTGACCAAGGCATTGTCGCGCGCGCCTTCAAATACTCGGAAACCCGCATCATCACGCCGTTTAAAACCTTTGACCCCAACAACGAGTACGACGAGGAGTACTTTGAGTTTGGGCTTTTCATGTCCCGCCGCGAATATAAAACCATCCGCCGCCGTCTGAACGCCGGTGTGCAGGCCGCACGGCGCGAGGGCAAATACACCGCCGGACAGCCGCCTTTCGGCTACCGCAAAATAAAACTCAAGGGTGAAAAGGGCGGTTCGCTTGAACCCGACCCGCAAACCGCTCCCATCGTGCAGAATATATTTCACTGGTTCGTACAGGAAGATGTGTGCATCTCGCAAATTAAAAAACGGCTCAACCGCCTGCTGCCCCCGCCGCCAGGCACACGTAATCAGTGGACCGACCGCCGTGTGTCCCTTCTGCTGCACAATCCGCACTATGCAGGGTACACCACCAGCACCCGCCGTCCAACCCGCAAGGAGGTGGTGAACGGCCGTCTCAAAGTTGTTCGTCTGACCGCCAAGGACGTGCAATTATATGAGGGGCGGCATGAAGCGCTTGTTTCCCGTGAGGACTGGCGCCGCGCACAGGAAATCCTCGCAAGCCATCCCGCGCCCCCGGTCCCGGCCGGAAAGGGACAGAAAAACGCCTTTACCGGCCTGATTGTCTGCGGTGCATGCGGCCGCAAGATGCAGCGCAACTGCGTCTCCAACCGGCAGACCGTCCCGCGCGAGCCGCTTATCTTCTGTATTTCCCGCTCGGCCTGTCCGACCATTTCGCACCGCTATGACGAAATCGAGCGCATGGTGCTCGACACGCTGCGCCTCTGGCTGGCCGGCTATTCGCCCGACGGCAGCTCCCTCCCTTGTCAGGATGATGCTGCGCCGCTGCGTGCCTCACTCCAGCTGCTGGACAAACGTCTGTCCGAACTGAATGCGCGCATAGACCGCGCTTTTGAGCTGGTCGAGACCGGGGTGTATACCCCCGCGTTATACCTCGAACGCAAAAACGCGCTCGATGCCGAGCGCGCCTCGCTCCTCCGCCAACAAACCGAAATACAGGCCGAGCTGAAACATCTGGAACACGAAAACGCACGCCGCCGCGCCTTTGCACCTCAGCTACAGCATGTTCTTGACGCCTACGAGCAGGCAGAGAGTGCCCGTGAGCAGAACCGATTGCTCAAAACCGTCATCGACAAAATTGTCTACACGAAAACAGAGCGCGTCACCGCAAATCACCCCGGCAACCTGCATCTGCAAATTTATCCGTTGCTGCCATCCTCACCTGCCGCGATGTGGTAACCTCGCAAGCCGCGTTTAAACTGAACATGTTCCACGTCGATCTTCACGCACAGCAGCTCAGCTGCACGCGGCTTGACCGAAGCGATGCCACCGGCGTTGAGCAGCTCCTGCGCATCACGGCACAGATACACACGGATGTCGCGCAAGCACTCTTTGCTGCGGCAGGAATCGTAAACCTTTTTGGTGTGAACGCAGACTGCCTCGCGGAAACCGCCGGCAGTGCCGTTATTGTTATTACTGCCGCAGATCGGACCGGGGCAGCAGACTTTTTCAGCCATGTAGATTACCTCCAAATATTGATTGAAGAGACTTCATTACCAGTTTATTCAGAGGCAAACTTGGTGTTACAAAATCAGATCTTCGTCTGTGACAAAGAATTCCGCATCCATTTCGGCGCAGCGCCTATCCAGCTCCGAGGTCGTTCCGACCGCCTGACGCACTGCGTCGTATTCCTTGCGGGCACGCGGATTGTCCCGTCCCGTGCGAACCGCGCGAATAAGAAGGTTTTTCGGCGTGTCAAGCGGCGAAATATACTCCACCACCGACACCTTATATCCTTCTGCTTCCAGTTTGAGCGCGCGCATGCTGTCGGTCAGCACGTCGTTAAAGCGGGCCTTGAATACGCCAAATTTGGTCAGCGGCTCGAGTCCCGGCAACGTATACTGGTCGAGCAGTTCCTTATGACAGCAGGGCACGCACGCGATATATTTCGCGCGAGCGCGGATGGCCGTTGCCAGTGCCAAATCGGTCGCAATATCACAGGCATGTAGTGAAATTACTGCTGTTACACCCTTAGGCGGCTGATAGGTGCGCAAGTCGGCACACTGGAACACCATATTATGATATCCCAGCCGCTTGGCCATCGCTCGGCTCTCGTCGATGACATGCTCGTTGATATCCACGCCGATCACGCGACAGCGGCGTCGCAGCACCTCATGCAGATAGTAGTTCATGACAAAGCTAAGATAGGATTTGCCGCAGGCACAGTCGAGCAACACGATTTCCTCGCTGTCGTCCTGCTCGAACATGGGTGCGACCAGCTCCACATAATGATCAATCTGGTTGTACTTACGGATCATGTCGTTTTTCAGCTTGCCATCCGCGGTCAGAATGCCGATTTCACGCAGCAGCGCAGCAGCGTGATCCACGCGAATCAGATACTGCCGTCCCGCGTCGAGCAAGGGATTGGCGGCCGCCGCTTTCTCCTCCGCTGTCGCCTGCCGCTCGGCCTGCTTCATCTGCACACCGCGCGGCGTGACCGAAAGCGTCACTACCGATCCGCGCTCGGTGTAAGTCAGTACTGCTTCATCAAATTTCTCCGCCTGTTCGACAAAAAACGCGCAGAAGCCATCCGCATCCACCGTGCGTTCTGCGCCTTGAAAGCACAGCCGATAGTCCTGGCCGTCACGCGTCAGTTTCGCTTCAAACTTTTTCTTTCCCGAAGTGAATGCGCCGACCGCCTGCACAAAAAAATCCCGGTTTTTGGTCAGTCGCGCCGAAATACCGCTGAGCAGCAGCTTGAGTTTTGCCGCTTCTCCCTTTTGCATTTTATATCACAACCTTTACGCATGCTATCTTATCATATTTCCCCGCCCTTTGGCAAACCTTTGCTGCACCGTACCACAAAAACGGCCGCCTCTTCGGGCAGCCGTCTGTCATTCGTTTAAATCCAGTATCTGAAAGCCGCGCAGCAAGTCATCCGTGCCGTGCGACACCACCACCAGCGTGCGTCCTGCTCGATACTGTTCCATCACTGCCGTCGCTTGCCGCTGGGTTTGCTCATCCAGACCCGCGAACGGCTCATCCAGCACAAGCACATCGCCCTCCGCAGCCAATGCGCGCGCCAGCGCGACGCGGCGGCGCATCCCGCCGGACAGCGTCCGCACCGGCTGGTCGATTGCATCCTCGGACAGCAGCGCACACAAAAGCGTGCGCACGCGCACGGCATCCGCGCACACCAGCGACACATTCCCGACCGCGCTCCAATGCTCGACCAGACGGTCCTCCTGAAACACCGGCAGAAACTGCAGCCCTTCCCGGCCCGTGATGCAGCCGGTATCCGGCGTTTCCAGCCCCATCAGCAGCCGCAGCAACGTGGTTTTGCCGATGCCGGACGCACCGCGTACCTGCCATCGCTCTCCCGGCGCGATGCGCCAGTGAAGGCCGTGCAGCACAGCCTTGCCGTCAAACGATTTGCTCACTCCATGAAATGCTATCATGCGGCGGCCCCCCATTTCTTTTGTAGGACCATGGCAGCATATACCAGCAGCTTTTCCAGCAGCAGACTAAGCGCGATGATAGTCATCGACCACGCAAACAAGTCGGCCGTGTTGAGGTACAGTTTGGACAGATAGAGCTGCTCCCCAATCGACCAGCGTGGCAGGCCGATGATTTCGCCCGCAACGCCCGCCTTGAGCGCCATGCCGACCGAAACACGGCACGCGCCCAGCACATACGGCACCACAGCGGGTAAGTACACCGCGCGAAACCGCTTGCCACCGGACAAGCGAAACACGCGCGCCATTTCCAGCATTTTTGCATCCACGCTGGTCAGTCCTTGCTGCAAATTGATGTACACAACGGGAAACACGACAAAAAACGCCGTTAAGACCGAAATCCATGCCGACCGCACCCAAATGAGCGCCACCACAATAAAGCAGGCCACCGGCACGCTTTTCATAATCTGCACCGCAGGCTCCAGCAGCACCCGCGCGAGCATCGCCCGATGGGCCAATATGGCAAGCAGGCATCCCAACGCAAACGCCAACACAAATCCGCCCGCAATTTTTCCGATAGAATACCCGATCGAAAGCCAGAAATCCGCAGTGCTAATCATGGAAAACAGGCTCTGCACGGTTTGTGCAGGGCCTGCAAACAACAGCTTAGGCAGGGCAAGCGATACCGCCTGCCACAGCCCCAGCCAAAACACCGTCGCCGCGATGACGCGAACCCAGCGTTTATCCCAGATAGTAGAAGCCTTCATCCGGCAGTTTTCCTCCCACCGCATCCGGTGCTACCTCATACAGCATTTCCAAATAACCGGAAACCCATGTTTTCATCTCCTCGCCGGTCGTGGCCACCATTGGATTGAAATTTTCAATCACCTGCTGCGCGACCGCCGCCTTTACAATGCCGTATTGCTCGATCAGCGCCGCCGCATCCGCCGGATTTTCCTCCGCCGCCGCGACCGACGCCTGATGATCCTGCACAAACTGCGCAACTGCCGCCGGATGCTCCTTGGCGAATTCCGTGCGTACCACGGTCACACCGGTCGCAATGCCGCTGCCGTCCGGGCTGTATTCCTTCCAAGCGTTTTCGAGCGGGAAGTTCATAGAAAGCTCCTGATCCTGCAGCATTGCCACCGTAGCAAACGGCTGCGGCAGAATGCCAACCGCGGACGCATCCTGCGCCAGCGCGGAAACGACCTCGGTCGCCTCGGCCTTAAACTCGATGGTCAAATCGCTTTCACTCATGCCGGCTTTGCCGAGCAGATATTGCAGTGTCCAGTCCGGCGAAGTGCCCTTACCGGTCATATAAACGGTCTTACCCTTCAGACCGCTCAAGTCGGTGAGCGCTTCATCGTGCGAAACCACGTACAGCACGTTACCCGCGTTGACGTCCAACACCTGCACGCCGCCCTCGGTCTTTTGGTAAAGCGTTGCAGCCAGATTGGTCGGAATCAGGGCAATGTCCACTTCCCCCTTGCCGATGAGCGGGACAATCTCGTCGCCTGAGGTGTACAGGTCAAACGAATAATGTGCGTCCTCCCCCTCATTCTCACTCATCAGGCAGACCAATCCCATCGCGGTCGGGCCTTTGAGCGCAGCCACACGCGTGGTCAGTCCCTCTTCATAACCCGGCTCCACCGCAGACTGCTGCGTCTGCTGTTCCTGACCGTCTGCCGTATTGTTCTGCTGCCCGCAGCCTGTGAGCAGCGAAAACGAAGCCGCTACCGCCAACAAACCTGCCAAAAATCGTTTCATACTTTTCTACTCCTTACTTCGCCATCATAGATTTGACCTGCACGTTTTTCAGGCGCCCGAGCTTACCGGACAGCGCGTTAATCGTATCGTTAGCACCCTCCATCACAACCGTGATGATCGAGCATCCCTCACGCGGAATGCCCATGCGCCCGATGATATGTTCGCCGTACTCATGCAGCAGACGATTTACCTCTGCGCTGGCCTCTCGGTCAAATACGACGATGCCCAAAATGGCAATGCGCTTTTCCATAAAAACTCTCCTTTTCGCAAAAATGCGCCCTGCAAAACGATGCAGGACGCAAAATGACCTCATTCCGGTTCTTTCATCGCAGACCATATCTTTGATAGCAGATCATATAGATTTCGTAGAGGCTTACCCGTCAGCACTGCTTCCAGGAAAGGGAATCTACTGTTTTAGTATATCTATTCGGCAGGGATCTGTCAATATGCGGCTGCCGTTCAAAAGCAGACGGGGAGGACGCCCCAAAGCAAGCTCCTCCCCGTCTTTTGTCACATCAGCACTTGCGCTGGAAGGACTTGCAATCGGTCTATTATTAGAATTTGCGCGGGGTCAAACGACTTCTTTGACCTTTTCCGCCAGCATAATATCCGGCATAAACTTATATTGAATCTTAATTTGCTGGCCGCACGAACCATAACAGGCTCGGCGCAACTTCTTTCCCTTGGGCAATTCATAATGGGATATTTCGATCCGTTCAACGAATTCCTCAAGCACTTCGCGCGTTAATTCCTGAATCGGCTGTTTGCCGACCAAGCCGTTTACAAATCGACTGAAATTCAGCGGTGCGCCGAGATTTCCTAACTCTTTTTCCATCTGTTCGATTTGTTTGCTGCGCGCTTCAATATTTTGATTGTACTGTTTGAGCATACTATCGAGTGCACTTTGGCCCAGCAGCCCTTCCACACTCTTGGATATGGCAGCGGTAATACTTTGTACATCCCGCTCGTTTTTCCGCTTTAAATCTGCAATTCTTTTTTTCAGGATCTCAGTTTCTGTCTCTCCCGCCATACTGGCTGTCAAACATTCGACAAGTCTTTTGCGTTCGGATAGTGTCATGGAAAGATAATAATTGAGCCGCTCTGTAACCACGGCGATCAGATCATCATACGGGATACTGTGACTTTGACATCCTTTGGCGCCAAAACGAATGTTGGTGCCACAACGCAGCCCGCGCACTTCGCTGCCATCCCGCTCGGAAAATTTTTTTGTAATCGTCATGGCTGCGCCGCAGGTATCACAAAATACAAAACCGGAAAACATATTCCGAAATGTTGTCTTTGTTCCTCTTGCATTTTTCATCTGCTGACATCGCTCAAATAACTCGTGACTGACTAGCGCTGTGTGGGTATTAGGTGTTACTAGCCAGTCCGATTTCGGGCGATATTCGCTGATCTTCTTCTTAAAGTTTTTTCGCCTTGTCTTTCCGAGAATCGTATCGCCAAGATACACACGATTATTGAGAATCACATAGATTGTACTCTTGTCCCACCCGGTCTGAACGGATGGATCTCTGAGTGTAACATGCCTATTTTTTCGTCCGTCATGAGGGTTGAGCCACCCCCTCACAGCAGTCGGCGTTGGAATGCCCTCATCGTTGAAAATCCGACAAATCTCTTTTGGCTTTACACCCTCAGCATAGAGCGAAAAAATACGCTTCACTACCCAATCGCATCTGTCATCCGGAATCAGATGCATATTGTCTGCTGGATCTTTTCGATATCCATATGGTGCGCGGGTACAATACTCTCCCCGCTCACGCTTGACTTGCAACGCATGTGTAACCTTCTTTGAAGTGTCTCTGGAACTCATCTCATTGAACAGATTTTTGAATGGAACGATGATATCATACTCTTTCAAAGTATCAACATTATCATCGACGGCCACATATCGAATTCCGAGCTGAGGAAAAACCTCTTCAATAAAACGATCCGCTTCGATATGGTCACGAGAAAGACGAGACAAGTCTTTCGTGAGAAACATGTTGCACTGTCCAGATTCGAGAACGCTCAACGCTTGCTGAAAGCCGTCACGATCCGTGTTCAAACCGGATCGGCCGTCGTCCACAAATTCTCCAACCAGTGTAATCCCATTTGCTTCGCAGTAATTTCTGACGATGGCGCGTTGGTTCTCGATACTCTCACTTTCGCCATACTTCAGATCTTCCTTGGACAGTCGATAGTATCCGATTGCAATGTACTGCTTGAGCGCAGTCGCATATGACATTGATTGATGAACTATATTGTTCATTCTGCATTTTGCCTCCTTACCAAAATACAGAACAGAACCATTCTACACAATTTAGTATAGCATAGTTCTGTCCATAATCAATGGTTTATCATGGCTCAGGTTTCCTATCCTCAACCCCAAGGCTTAATGCGTGGCTACATACGATTCTTTCACTTTTCTGGAATAATACTGAAATAACGCATCGGTTGCCGACCGTTCCTTCGCAAATTCTTCCAAAATCACATAATTTCCGCATGTTACGGTGGTTTCTTTGGTATTGGTCAGCATAAAATCCCTCCTTTATATAGAGTTTATCCAACCCCAGAGCTGAATAATACATTTTGATGCGAGTCAAACATCGACATAATCCTTTTCTTTGACATTTTAAATATGTTTAACATATTTTCCAGATGGCTTGTTCTATTAAAATATTTGTAGCCTATCTTTTTCATTTGTGAAACAACTGCTCTCTAAATGAGACCATCGGTATTCAGCCGCCGATGGTCGCTGCTGATCTGCTCATTTAACCCAGCGGGTTGCAGCTTTCCGGCGCTTGCTTCATAGGAGCGCACCCATGCTCTTTTATTTTCAAGGTGCAAATGATATATAGATAAGGTCTGCAAACATCCGTTTTGCGAGTACAAATGGATTACCGTAATTCGTAATACCACGAATGCTTGCTGACGTTATCGCAGATTAGTGATTGTATTTATGTATCAGTAGGTTTGCAACTTCCACTACAAACTCTCTTTGCCAACCATGCAGATGAGAAAACACGGTTTCATTTTTGTATTCGTTTCCAATCAGATAATCCACGGAAACACCGTAGACTTCTGCAAGTTTTGTCAAAGTAACGAACGAAGGGGTTCGTATGCCATTCTCATATGCCGAAATCGTTCCATTCTTTACCCCAACGGATTTTGCGACACTGGATTGCTTTAATCCCTGACTGATGCGCAATCTACGCAGTCTGACTCCCAACCCTTCTTGCATGTTCATGCCTCCGATGATTTGTCCATAAAACGGAATCGTCTGTAATTTCTGTTTCTATCGTAAGAATAGCACAGTTTCACTCTACAGTGAGCCACAATCGGTTCACATAGTGTAGAGTTTTCGCTTTAGCAATAGAAGTAAGCATAATTTGCATTAAAATCACCTTTCTATCCGACATAATTCGACTTTCTTCGACAAATCAATTTAAGCACATAGCTGTTGCAAATTATGTCGAATTAGGTCGAATCAGAAATTATTATACTTATTCTCGCATAAATAAAAGACCATGTTGAGCTCTTACAAAGCACAGCATGGTCTTTCGATATATAAGATGTGTATTTTACAGATGGGTTAGGATATCATCTTTGTCATACATTTCACTTACACGATAAACCCGTTCACAGAACTTTTCCAGCACAAACTCCATACCCGGACTATCTGCATCCAACAGCAAACCTACCACAGCGCACCTTGCACCCTGTATTGCTTCCTGCAATTCAGATGCCAATTCATTGGAAATGGAATCTTCGCCATCGGTGATAAACAGGATATCCGCGTTTTCAAACGCTTCCTCGGTTATCAGCCGAAGTGCTTCCCGGATCGGTGTCTCAAAATCGGTGCCGCCGTCAAAAAAGTGTTCAGCTGCAGACAGCAGATCTTGAGATGAGTACTGCCCAGGCAGGAACAGGTCGGTGCGGAACTGACCTTTACCGGAAAAATGGACCAGCGCAAATTTACGCCCCTCGTGTGCGCAGATATCCTGCACTGCAAGCGCCAGCGCTTTGCCCCATTCCGCATTTTCGCCTTCCGTTGATCCGGATTCATCCAGACAGACGATCACATCTCCGTAGCCCTTATGAACGCGCTCCCGTTTGGCGTATTGTAGCAAGCCTTTTGCATGGTACTTGCGTAGGAACAGTGGCATGGTGGCCGGAGAGGCCATCAGCGCCAATTCACCCGAAAGCAGGTTTTTCATATCGCGTCCGCGCGTGACAGTGTACTTCTCCCCTCGGCCATACGAGTAATCGTTCTTGCGCAGATCGGAAAGCATTTCCTTCATGCGTCCCAGCTGACGCGTGATGCCTTGTAGCATAGGGTTATTCCTGACACGATCAAGCAGAGCCTGATTGTGTTCCGCCTGCTGCGGCGCACTTTGTCTTTCGTCGCCCCAGCACTGTGCTACGCATTTCGCCAGCACAGCCGCATCCAGACTGCAACGCACCGCATTGAAGATCACCTGTGCAATTTCTGCGCTGCGCTTCTGCATCTTTGCCTGGATCATGCCGGTCACCACACGGATTTGTTCTGCATTGCTTGCAACTTCCGATGCAGCTTGCAATACCGCCGGCGTTTGCGCCGGGTCGGTTTGTGCCTGCTGCACCAGATCATGGAGTTTTGCGTCAGTCGCATCATGCCGCCGTTCCAATCGCGTCAGGACGGATGCCAGAGGCTCTGCCTCCTCGGCGCAGTCCAGCATGTCGGACTCCACAGCCTGTTGGTATGCGCGTGCCGCTTCCATTGCTGCAAACGCATTGCCTTTACAAAGATTGCGCAGCTGCAAGAAGTCGTCTCGCTTCAGCAGATCGTCTACAAAGGCAGACTGCACCAGCCGCACATATACATCTCGTTCGTCTGTACGGGTCAGCCGCAGTTCCTGTGCAAACAGCAGATGGAACAGATCGGCGAGCAACGGCTTCACGTCGTCCTCCAGATAGTACGGTTCGCTTGTCTTTGCAAAGTCCATATCTCCCAGCCGAGTCGGACGGGTACTCCGGTCCATGCGCTTTGGGGGCTGATATGGTTTGGAGAAGTCAAACAGCGGCGAGTGCAATACCTGATCCAGAGAGAAAAAACGATATTTCATGCAAACCTCCCATCAGCAAGGAGGAAAAGCAGGGTAAATGCCCTGCTTTTCCATTTTTACTAACCTTGTGATTCTCTCAGAACGGCGTGTTGCCGGTCGGCATACCGCCCGGTCCCCACGCATAGCTTTCCGGCACACCGCTGAAATCGGGTACCGCAAACTGCGCTGCCGCGCCCGGTACGGGCTGCGGGTAACCAGCGGCAGACTGTGCCTGCATGACGGTTGCCGGTGCGGCCGGTGCTGCAGGCGTTGCCTGCGGCATAGTCGGCTGCGGCGCGGGCGCCATGTAGCCGGGTGCGACAGGAGCTGCGCTCTGCGGAACAGTATAACCTGTGTTAGGCGCCGCTGTCGGCTGCGCCGGCTTGCCGGTCTGCACATCATCCGGTTTCTTGTCCAGAAAATGTACTTCGACACGCACCACTTCAAATGCCGTGCGCTTTTCGCCGGTCTGCTGGTCCTGCCATTCGCGGTGCTGCATCGCACCTATGACACACACCAGACGACCTTTGCGACCGTACTGTAGTACGAACTTCGCCTGCTGACCGAAAACCGAGCAGTCGAAAAAGTCCGCTTCCGGCTCGCCTTCTCGCTTGAAATCGCGGTCTACCGCGATGCGGAAATACGCGATCGGCTTTTCAGGGTCTTTGCCACGCTTTTCCGGGTCTTTCGTCATTCGTCCGATCAGGATAATCTTGTTAAGCATAAATTCTTTCTCCTTCCATCAAGCGGCGGATTGTAATACGGCAAGCTGAGCCAGCGGCACGGGGGTGAAAGCACACGCTTCATGTGCCTTGCGGCTCATCTCTTCCAAGGTGTTCAGCGCGTCGGCAGACTGCCGGTGCTGTTCATCGGTAGTGGTTCCGGCATCCAGTGCCTGCCACTCGCGATAGAGACCGGCAAAGCCCGTGCGCAGCTGTACCAGCGCTTTGGCCTTTCCGTTGTCCGGGGCAGTGTCAAACGCATTGCGCATCTCGGCTGCCTTGGCCAGCAGTTCTTCGAGCCGCGTGCGGAGTGGATCGTCGCACAGGCGCGTGAGCACGGCCTGTACCTTTTCGATCTCGCCCGGCTCGTTCCAGAGATAGTTTTTCAGCTGGAGCAGATCTGCCGGCTGCACCTCGGTATGTCCGGCAAGCCAGGCAGCCGCCTGCGCCACCGGGCCGTAACCGAAATAGGTACGGTCGGACACCGTGATGCCCTCCCGGCGCAGCTCGCACAGCACATCGTCCATCAGCTCATTGACGGCATCCGGAATGGCAACCAGCTTCACTTGCGCCTGCATGGCATACAGTTCCTCCAGTGAGAAGGTTGCCGTCACATCTCTAAAATGCCCGTCCTGCTTGTTCTTCAGGACGGCAAGCCGCGCGTTGCGCTCCTGCACATCGCGGGTCACCACACGAAGCTGAAAGCGGTCATAGAGCGGCGCGAGGATCTGTTCCTCCTTGTTCCGAAAGTTCGGCATCTCGTTGGATGCCGAGAAGAACGAAATCACAGGAATCTCTACCGTCACGCCCTCGTTCGTATACCGGTGCTCGTTGAGCGCAGTCAGCAACGAATTGAGCAGACCATCCCCGGCCTTGAAGATCTCATCCAGAAAGCAGATGTGCGAATCCGGAATCTTGCCTGCGGTGATGGTTGTCGGCGTACCGCCGTGCAGCAGGGACAGCCCCTTCTGGTACTGTTCCAGTGCTGCTGTCAGGCTTTGCATCCGCGAAGCGACACCGGTGTCCGCCGGGTCGGCGCGAAAATCATCCGTTGCCTGTTTCAGCTGCTGCTTGAGCTTCTGATACGTGGCATCGTCTGCCAGCACCTGCGCCGGGACAGCGCCCGGGATGAGGCTGGCGAGATCCAGCCGCCCAAAAAGGGCTTCTTCGTCCGTCTGCTTGGACAGCAAACGCTCAAACTGCTTTGCCCCGGTGATACGCCCCCGGAACTCGTTGACCGCAAAGCTCTTGGCCTGTCCGGGCGCTCCCAGAATGAACAGGTTGCGACCGGAGAGCAGTGCGAGCGCGATCATCTGGATCAACTCCTCACGCTCTGCGATCTCGCCGTTTACTTCATCCATTACTGCCAGCATCTTATCTCTCAGCATGGGTCACTTCTCCTTTTTCAACAGCTTTTTGCATTGAGAAATCAATTTGGCATTAGCACGCCTTATCACCATCAGCAAGTCCCTGCACACGTTTTGGATCGAAAAATGCCGGACGGAAATCGTGCGACGCGGCGCAGTAGAAGAAAAACTGAGCCAGTCCGGTGTCGATCTCCACCACGTCGCCTTGTCCGATCTCCTCGCCTTCCAAAAGCGGCATTTCGTCTGGGCTGTTTGCATTTTCAAAAAACAATGCCGGCGTAAGACCGGTTTTGCCTTCCGCGCACAACCGATAACGATGGGCAACCGGAAAAGCAAGCTCCCCGCTACTGATTTCATCTTCCGCAAACGCCCGTGCCAGTGCCGCGGCCTGTGCGTCCGCATAACTGTAAATGCGATATTCACAGGGGCTTTTCCGCTTGGGACACCACTTTGGCGCTTTATACGCCGGATCGCTCTTGCGGAATGCCTTGCGTCGCTTTTTGTTCTTGAAACCAGCACAATAGCGGCTCAGTCCGAAATCCAGATGTGCATCACAGCCGATGCAGCCGGGTTCAGCAAAGCTGCGCTGACGAAAGCCTTTCTTACTCATGCAGCACCTCCATGTATGCTTGCGCGTCGTACTTCATACAATTCCGGGCAGTGTTCGAGCAACTCACCGAGCGTAAGCTCAGACACGAAATATGGTCCATCTGCCGGACGGTTCAGATCGTCCCCAATAAACTCCCGTGCCATGTGCTCCGAGGTGAACTTGAGCGCATTGCTGATATTGCTCAGATCGACCACATGATGCCCGTCTTTCACCAAATGGCCTGCAACAAACGAATACCGTGAACGGTACAGGTAGTAGACCACAAAAACGCCGGTATGCACGCCCATCTCATGCCGCCTCCTTTCCGGGGGCGGCATAAACCGGGAACCGATACACCTTGCAGCTGCGCACGCCGTGCTGACGGAGCACCTGTTTGTGCTCCTTGCGGGTCACAATCTCGGCCGGATCAGCATTACGGTCGTCCGGCAGGACATCATACAACGTGCTGCCGTCCTTTTGCCATGCGTCCAGACTGAGCACTACGGGCGCTTTGCGCGCCTTGTGCCGCTGGCGCAGCAGGGCGTTGCGGATACGGCTGTACGCAACATCGGAAAAACGGTATTTCTGCAGCCGTTCCTCAGTAAGGTATTGCTGTGCGGCAAATACCAGACCGAGCGCCGCGTCGCCGTATAAATCCGCCGCCGCGTCCGCACCAAGGTGCAAATCGCCGATCACACGGTAGATCAGGCTGTGATAGCGCTCCACGAGCGCGCGTTCTGCTTCAGACAAAGGTCGATTCATGGTCTTTTCGTTCATTTCAGGCAGCTCCCTTCAAAAAATTATCCTGTTTTTTCTGATACACCATCATCATGTAGTTGAAATCCCCGTGGTTGATCATGCAGCGCAGCCGGTAGTCGTTGACCGCGCCGAAATACACAAAGTCGTATGTCGGGCACCAGAAGTCATGCTGCTGCGCTTCCGGGTTGGCCGCGCAGAACCGCCGCATGGTCTGGGCATTGCGCAAAACGGTCTTGCAAAGCCGGTGAAATACCACGTTGGCCTCATCAATGCTCTGCGTCGTGAGGAAATAGCTCTGCACCGGGTACCAGCAGTTGAGCCTCTTGGGCTCGAACTGACCGACGGCACTGAGCAGGCGGTTTTCCGAACGCAGCGGATAAATGCGCTCTGCAGCGGAAGCGGGGATCAGGATCAACTTCTTGTTCTTCATACACTTCTCCTTTACGCAGCTTTCTTCTTCTTTTTCGTGGTTGCGTTCACCTGCGGCATCCGTTTGGGCATCAGGATGTGCGTCTCATGCTCCGTGCAGAGTTGCATTGTCCCCTTACTGTCAAAACAGATCTGGGCCGCACTGCCCTGTACCAAGGTCGCAGCTTCTCGCAAATAGGAATAGTTATAGCAGAAGCCTTCCTTTGGCAGCGGCGTGTCGATCTCTACGGGCACTTCCGAAACGCTGGTAAGCGGCTGTTTGTCTGCACTGATATAAGACAAGCGCAGCACATCGCTTGTCGTCTGCAAAATCACGCTGGCGCCAGCCGAATGGCCAATGCCGATCCGGCGAAGCTCTGCGCTGAGCACAGCGCCGTCCAGCTGTAACGCGCTTTTCGTCTGGAAATTGCTCAGCAGCGTATCCAGATTGAGCGCGCCATAACTTGCAAGCGTCGCCGTGAACACCAGACCCGGCCCGATAAACAGTGCCTTGCCGTCGCTGGTACCGATTTTGCAGTGCGGAATGCCGCGGAATACGGTAAGCAAGGTTTTCATCACATCCGCCTCGATCAACACGTCCAGCGGCGCGTCTTGCGCCGCCGTGTCGCTCGCAACAGTCATGCGGTATCCGTCGCAGCTCGATGCGCTGAAACGGCCGTCATGAACCTGCAGACGCACACATTTTAGCTGCGGCCGGGTGTTGTCGCCGCGCGCAGCAGAAAACAGCACCTTAGTACTGATCTCGCTCAGCTTTTCGCAGTCCAGCAGTTGCTCCGGGGCAGACTGATCCGCCTTGGGATACTTGCTTACATCCATGAGCGCAAATTCATAGGCCGACTTGGCATTGCGCACCTCGATCCGCCGGTCATCCGTCGCGACCGATGTCGCTTCGTCCGAAAACAGTTCCAGCATCCGCTGGAAAACGGCGGCGAACAACAGCGCTTTGCCCTCCTGTTCCACGCGGCAACCGTGCCGGATCTGCAGCACACAACCCTTGCTGCGCGCCGTGAACATGACGGTATTGGTCTTGGCGTCGGCTTCCATCAGGACACACGATAGTTCGCGGCTTTCAAATCGTCTGCCGATCGTCAAGCTGCAGCGTCGTAGGATGGGCAGCAATTCGGAACGGTTTGCTGTAAAACGCATCATTCATCCACTCCTTTAACCTGCCAGTTCCCAGAACGATAGCTGTTCCGGTTGCTGCACAGGCTGTAACATTGGTTTTGTCCTCGTTTGCACGGGCTTGATTCGTGGTTTACGCTCTGTTTCCTGTACGTTCTGCTTCGCGACTGGGTGCAGCACGGCCATCTTGCGGAAAGAAGCGGCGATGTCCTCGACGGCATTGTCATGCCGGATACCTTCGGCCAGCTCCTTGGCCAGCACAGACATCATATCCTCGCTTTCGCTCATCGCAGCGAGACCTTCATCCGTCATAATCCCGCCTTCGATGATACCGGCGACCGACAGCTTGGACGCCATCAGCCGGACAGCACGCTCCTGCATGGTGTGCCGGTAGTACAAAATGTACACCTCCACCCGCGGCGCGGTCTGGTTGATGCGCCATGACCTGCGGCTCGCCTGCCGGAACGTGAATAGCTTAAACGCCATATCATAGAAGATCAGCGTGGTGAAATCATTGAGATCG
>NZ_JBQKJR010000047.1:0-25485 GCF_052117165.1 Agathobaculum sp. LCP25S3_E8 | reverse complement strand
TTCTTGAATTCTGGTGTGTAGCGTTTGTTTGGTATTCCTTTTGGCATAATAAAGCACCCCACTTGTTATCCAGTATATCATACTGTCTAACAAATGGGGTGCAGTTCAGAACCGTCCGGCTTTTTCTTTTTCTTACAGTATGTAGACCTGCGTGGTCTCGTACACTTCGTATACCTTTTTCAGTGATGCCATTTCCGTACCCGCAAGGCGGCTGCATGCGCGCGCAGTTGCCACCGCATAGCGCGCCATCTCGTCAAACTTGAGCTTATTGTTCATCGAGTTTGCAATTGCGCCCACCATTGCGTCACCCGTACCGACCGAACCCTCATCGTAAATCTTGGGATTGGTGTTGACATAAAGCGCCTCGGACTCGTCCTTGGAAACCAGCACCGCGCCCTCCTGGCTCATCGAAACGCACACCGCGCGCGCACCCATGTCGAGCATTTTGCGCGCGGAAACCACGACCACCTCGGGGTCGGCGGAGGGCTTGTCACCCACGGCCTCTGCCAGCTCAAAAATATTCGGCTTGACAAAGTCCGGCTCACATTTCAGCGCTTCGAGCAACAGATCGCCCTGCGCGTCGATAATCAGCTTGCAGCCGCGCTTTTTGATGAGCTTGCACAGCTTGCGATAATTCTTCAGCGGGAAATCCGGCGGTGTGGAACCGGCCAAAACGAAAATGTTGCCCTCATGCAGGTACATTTCCATGCGGTCGAGCAGACGAAGGAAATCCGTGTCCTCAATTTTGCTGCCCGGTTCGTTCACCTCGGTGTGCCCGCCCTGCGCATCAATAATCTGCGTATTCACACGCATCTGGCCCGAAATGTCGACAAAATCATGGTGAATATCCCCTGAAGTGAGCATATCCTTGAGGATACGGCCGTTCGTGCCTCCGCAAAAACCCAGCGCAACACTGTTGCCGCCAAGGGCCTTGATCGCACGGGATACATTGATGCCCTTGCCGCCCGGCTCCAGATGGCTGGATACCGCACGATTGAGCTTGCCGACCACCAGCGGATGCTCGATTCGCTGGGTACGGTCCAGCGCAGCATTGAGCGTTATCGTGATAATCATGGGGCGCCCCTCCTGTTATTTATTTTACTCTTGCTTTTTATTTTACCGAATCGCGCGCGTAATGTAAATGCTTTTTGTAAAGATTCATGGAAAAGCTCTGTGCACGCTGCCTCAGAACCCCTGGTGTACCAATTCCTGCACAAGCCGCACATAAAATCCGCGTACATCAAAGCCTCCGTCCACCCCTTGCGCATCCACCAGCTGCTGATGGCTGACGCCTTCGAGCGTGCCGCGGTAGCGGCCCCAGCGCGCAGACTGCGGTGTTACCAGTCCGTCGCTGTCGCCATGTGCAGGGTAAAACAGGCCATGCGTCAGCCGCATCGCGGCATCCGTGTTGTTTTTGCCCAGCCGCGCGCCCCAGCTTTGATAATAAACGCAGTTCGCATCCGGATGGGTGCGGTTAAATTCCTCCAGATAGGCAGGCGTGAGCTGCTCACCCGCACGCAGCGCGTCCGGATTTTGGTCTCCGCCGCGCCGCCACCATGCGTCGTTCCCGCGCGCCCAGACCGCAACGCCCGGCCGTGCATACAGCAGCAGCTCGGCCACACGCGAACCGCGGTTGGGGGTGGACAGCATCGTTAGCGATGCAACATGTTTCCCGTATCCCATCGCAGAAATCAGATGCCGGGCTTCCAGCCCGCCCTTGGAGTGGGCGATGATGTTGACGCGCTCACAGCCGTATAAACGCAGCATTTTGCGCACCGTTTCGGCCAGCTGCGCCGCGCCGGTTTCAATGCTGCCCCAAGCGTCCTGCCCGCCGAAGCAGACCTCCGCACCATGTGCGCGCAGCACATCGGGCACGCGGCCCCACGGCACATACAACCCGCCGCGCTCAGTGACGCCCAATCCGTGCGCCAACAGGATGGGATATCGGGTTTTGCAATCCTGTTTTCGGCTCATTTGTGATATTTCCCGCCTGCGGCAATGTTCAGCGCGCGGTACAGCTGCTCAAGCACCATCACGCGCGCAAGGTGATGTGGGAAGGTCATGGGCGACATGGACAGCCGCAGCGCGGCCCGCGCCTTAATTTTGTCGGACAGGCCGCACGACCCGCCAATCACCAGACAAAGCCTGCTTGTACCGCTCACGGTCAGGCGGCCGAGATAGTCTGCCAGCTGCTCGGACGACAGCTCCTTGCCCTCCACACACAGCGCAATCACCGATGCGCCCTGCGGGATTTTGTCCGCAATGAGCGCCGCCTCCTTGTCCAGCGCCTGCCGGGTCTCGCCCTCCGAGGGCGCCTGCGGCAAGCGCTGCTCAGGCAGCTCTATAATCTCCAATTTACAATATGCACCGAGGCGCTTGACATATTCGCGCACAGCGTCCGCCCAGAACTTTTCTCCGAGCTTGCCCACACAAATCAGCCGGACAGAGAGCATACCGCTTCCTCCCCAAATACAACCGGTGTTTCCATGCGTTCGCGCGGCGCAACCTGCACCGCGCAGTCCGGCAGACCGTGCAGCGCGCTTACGGTCTGTTGCAGTGCAAGGGCCGGCATGTTGTTCTTTTCGCTCAGATGCGCCAGCACCAGGTTGCGCGTGCCGTGCCGCACCAAATCGGCCGCGAACACCGCGCAGTCCGGATTGGACAGATGGCCCGCCGGTCCGGCCACACGCATTTTAAGGGGATATGGATACGGTCCCGCCTGCAGCATATGCGGGTCATGGTTGCTCTCGAGCACAACCGTCTCGCAGCCACGCAGCAATTCCGCCGCTTCGCGCGGCACAAAGCCCAAATCGGTGGCAAAACCGAAGCGATGGCTGCCGTGTTCGAGTATGTAGCCGACGCTCTCCGCCGCATCGTGCGGCGTGGCAAAGGTAGCAATATCCACATTGCGGACCCAAAAGCCCTCTCCGCTGTCAAATTCGTTTAAGCGGTCGGCGCAGGATGGTTCTTTTGCTGCCAGCGCCTCAGCCGTGCCGCGCGAGGCGAATACCGGCGCGCGCGCTTTTTTCAAAAACATGGGCAGTCCCTTGACATGGTCGATATGCTCATGTGTGAGCAGCACGGCGGAAATGTCCGTGAGCTCAAGGCCCAGCCCCGACAGTGCCGTGGTTATCTTGCGCAGAGACACGCCCAAATCAATCAGAATCGCCGTCCCATCCGCCACGTACAAGCCGCAGTTACCCGATGATCCGCTTGCAATACTGAAATAATACCGCTCCGCCAATGCTGAAACTCCTTTGCTCTTCAAAACAGCGGAGAGGTTGCCCCCTCCGCTGTTTGTATTCCTTTTTACGCGCGCTCCGCTGCACCCATGGAATCCGGGATTTCGGATCGATACATATCCGCACCCAACGCCACGAATTTCTCCACCAGCGTCTCGTAGCCGCGCTCAATATTCTGCACCTGCTCGACCTCAGTCACGCCCTTGGCCGCAAGGCCCGCAATGACCATGGCCGCGCCCGCGCGCAGGTCATGCGCGCGCACCGGTGCGCCCTTAAATTCTTCTACGCCCTCAATGACCGCAATCTTGCCGTCAACATGGATGTTCGCACCCATGCGCGCCAGCTCCTCGGTATAACGGTAGCGGCTGTCCCAAACGCCCTCAGTGACGATGCTTGTGCCTTCGGCAAGGCACAGCGCAGTGGTCATCTGCGGCTGCATATCAGTCGGGAAGCCCGGATAAGGCATGGTCTTGATGTTGGTCTTGGTCAGGCGACCCTCGCGGCGCACCAGCACCGCGTCATCAAACTCAGTGACCTCGACGTTCATCTCCTTGAGCTTTGCCGTGATGCATTCGAGGTGCTTCGGAATAACGTTCTTAACCAGCACCGATCCGCCGCAGGCTGCAACTGCCGCCATAAACGTACCGGCCTCGATCTGGTCGGGGATGATGGAATAGGTGCCGCCGTGCAGACGCTCGACGCCGCGAATTTTGATGACGTCCGTACCCGCGCCCTTGACGTTCGCGCCCATCGCATTAAGGAAATTCGCCAAGTCGACGATATGCGGTTCCTTAGCGCAGTTTTCCATGACGGTCTGGCCCTTGGCCAGCACCGCTGCGAGCATAATGTTCATGGTCGCGCCGACCGACACGACATCGAAATAGATATGTGCGCCGTGCAGCCCCTCTTCAGGCGCCTCGGCGCGGATGTATCCGCCCTTGGGCAGCGTCACACGGGCGCCCAGCGCTTCAAAGCCCTTGATATGCTGGTCAATCGGGCGCACGCCGCCGAAGTTGCAGCCGCCCGGCATAGCGACTTCAGCGTAGCCGTATTTCCCCAGCAGCACGCCGAGCAAATAATAGGAAGCGCGCAGCTTGCGCTCCAGCTCATGCGGCTTCAGGCTGGGATGCTGTGTATTCTGGATTTCCACCGTTGTTGCGTTGAGCAACCGGATCTGCGCGCCCAATTCGCGCATAATCTCCAGCTGCAGCGTCACATCAATAATCTTGGGCACATTCTCAATGCGAACCGGGCCGTCCGCCAGCAGCGCTGCCGGGACGATCGCAACCGCCGCATTCTTTGCGCCGGAGATCGTGACCTCTCCATTGAGCGTTTTACCGCCGTTGATTACATATTTGGTCAAACCTACCTACTCCTCACTGTTGCAATACGCGTAACCGCCGCGTGAACTGTCTTGCTACTGTATTCTATGACCGGGCGCACACATGCGTGCGCCCGCAAATTTTCTCACCAATCTATTGTACCACAATTTTTGATAAAGGAAAGTTTTTTTTCAATTTTCCTGGTCTACAATCGTTTTTTTGGCACAATCCACCAAATATTCACCCGAATCCGTCGAAATCTTCCAAGTCGGTGTAAGCTGCACGCGGCGATTGCTGTCCATCTCCATACGATAGCCGGCCGTCATCGCGTCAATCCTCCCAACCTCCTGCGCGCGCGCGGCAAATTCCAGCAAAGCATCCGCTGCATTGCAGGATACGCCGCTGCCTCGCACGGTGGTATACGGTGTGCCAAAGCTCCACAAACCGGTTAAGACAACGCTGCCGTCCTCCTCAAACTGCAGCATCAACTGACGGTTGTGCACCGGCTGGCCCGCGACCGTACCGGTCAGCGTGACTGTCAAACCGTCTGCGTGCAGCGATTCGTCCTCCGCCTGCAAGCCCCAGTCGGAAAGCAGCCGCCGCGCCAGACGCAGTGCCGCAGAATCATCCTCAGGCGTGTCCACACCGGTCATGCATTCCGCCTGCACCGTACCATCCGCGCGCCACTCGACCTTGCCGCTGTCGCTTTGGAATCGCACTGTGCCGTCCTCCTGCTCGGTACGCTCGACCTCCTCGCCCAGCATCGCCTGCGCCACCGCCTCCTCATCCGTGCGGCTTCGGTCAATCGACAGTATCGGCAGCACCTTATCTTTGGGCAGCCGGAAGTTCTCATCCAGCTGCCTGCCATATTCCTGCGTCAGCGTACGCAGATCGGCCTCCAATTCTTCGCTTCTCTGATAATTCTGCCATATCTTTGCACCAAAATTGCCCACAAGGAACAGGTTGACCACCAGCAGAATGACGATCAGCACATTTTTAACTTTATCCCACTGCAAGTGGTCTCACCTCCCGTCAATCTGCGCTTTTCAGATAGAAACGTGCAGGAACATACGTCCCATTCTCTTGTGCGCGGTACGCGACCATCAGATCGCTCGCCTCTCCCATCGCGCCCGCAGCCGCCTGCCTTGCAGGCAGGACGATGCGGCTTGTATCCTGCGCAGCAAAACGCTGCAGGCGAACCGTCGCGGAAACCAGTGCGCCGCCCTCAAACGCAAAGGTGGCGAAATCATTCTCACCCAGCACCGGTACACCGCCGTACATCTGCAGAAAGACCAGTATCGTCTGTCCGTTTTCCTGTCCGACCGCATACAGAGACGCATGCGTATTCGTCTCACCCACGCGCAGCGCCGCATCCAGAATCAGCCTGGCGCAGTCCATCTGTGCGTCAAGCGCGGACTGGCCGCTGACCTCGCCCTCCTCATACGCGCGCACTGCTGTATTTTCCGCAGAAGCCGCGTATTGCAGCAAGCCTTCAGCGCTCACGCGCAGCGTGCTGACATTATCTACGAACACACGCACCCGGTCGTTTTGCTCAGCATAAAAATCCGCATATGCCGTAAATCCGAATGCCTGCAGCAATTCCTCTAATCCAGTGCCGTTCTGCGTAGAAAACAGGTCGATTTGCTCGTTGTTCAGCAGTGGAAGGGACAGGACTTCGCCGTCAAACAGCAGCGTTTCCGGATACACCGCATATGCCTCACCCGAAAATTTACAGGGCAGGCCGCGGAAGGCATCCTGCGCGCTTTCCAGCACGTTTTTGTCCGTTTTTGCCGCAGCCGCATACAGCGCGCCGTCCGAAGTGCGCACGAACAGACGCTCCGCGCCCGCCGCATAGACCAGCGTCTCCACATACGTCTCGCTGCCGTCCTTCCATGTGCCGCCCATCCAGCCTGCAACCGCGCCCAGCGGAATCGCGCCATGATAGCGCAATTCCGCACAGTCGCCTGCGCGCAGCGCTGCGTTCAGCTCGTCCGCTCCGGCAGAAACCAGCTCATCACCCGTCAGCACCTGCGCCCACAGGTCGCGCACAGCGGCGACTGCCGCATCGATATCCGTCACGTTATACTGCACGCCGTACAGCTGCCCGTCCACCGTCAGCGCAAGCTGCACCGGTTCGGCTGCGGCTACGCCCGACGAGCGCAGCTCATAGCCTACCGCGCCGCCGAACAGATGGTCGTGCGCGCGCCGCATGAGGCTGTCCGCCGGCATCTGAGCGACATTCAGCCCGGTCAGCCAATTGGCGGCGCACAGCGTCAGAAGCAGCACCACCAGCACAATCAGCGACACATTTTTCGCCGTATTTTTGACCGAACGCTGCGCGCCCCTCATACCGGCCCCTCCTCCCTGTTCGGGGTCAGGTTGGTCGGGAGGGTGATGGTCACGGTCGTGCCCTTGCCATACTCGCTGGCCAGCGCGATTTTGCCTTCATGCTGCTCGACAATCTCCTTGGCTATCGCCAAACCGAGACCCGTGCCGCCGGCCGCGCGGCTGCGTGCCTTGTCCACACGATAAAAGCGCTCAAACAGACGCGGCACATCAGCCGCCGGAATGCCCACGCCGTCATCTTCAACCGTAATACGCACACGGTTTTCCGCCGGCACACAGGCCGACAGCCGGATATGCCCGCCCGACGGCGTATATTTAACCGCGTTGGACAGGATATTGACAACTACCTGCTCGATACGCTCGCGGTCGCCCACGATGGACGGCAGCGTATCCGGTGCGTCCACAATCATCTCATGACCGTTGTTCTGTGCGGTCAGCTTCATGGCGTTGGCTACCTTTTTGAGCAGCTCGGACAGCGAAAAGCGCGTCATGCGCAGCTCCATCCGGCCATAGTCCAGCTTGGACAGCGTCAAAAGGTCGGTCACGATGCGCGCCATGCGCTCGGACTCACTCGAAATAACGCCAAGAAACTGTTTTTCCGTGTCAATCGGAATATCGCCCGCGGCGTCCAGCAGGGTTTCGGTATAGGAGCGGATATTGGTCAGCGGTGTGCGCAGCTCATGCGACACATTGGCGACAAATTCGCGCCGCGCATCGTCCAAACGGCGCTGCTCGGTAATGTCGTGAATGACCGCGATAACGCCGCCCTCCCCGTCGAGCGCACCGTACGGCGCGAGCGTGACCGACAGTACACGGTCGCGCCGCGTGATTTCGCTGGTCAAAAAGCTGCGCATGACCGTCTCATCCGAATTGGGCATATCCAGATCGGCAAACATCTCGTCAAAGGTCAGATGATCTTCCATGCGCACGCCCAGCAGATTTTCGGTTGCCGGGTTCATGTGGATGAGCCGCCCCTCGGTCGTAAAGGCGGCAACGCCGTCCGTCATATGCAAGAACAGCGTGTTGAGCTTGTCGCGCTCGCCCTGCACCTCGCCCACCGTGCTTTTGAGCCGACGCGCCATGTAGTTGAACGACCGCGTCAGCTCACCGATTTCATCGGACGACTGCACGCCCAAATCCTGATCAAAATTGCCCTCCGCAACCGACCGCGCGCCCTCGGTGATGCGTTCAATTGGGTTGGTGATGGTTTTACTGAGCAAAAAGGACAGCAGAATCGCCGCAAGCAGGCCGAACATCATCGCCTGCATGACAATCTGAAAAAAGCGCCATGACAGGTCGGAAATTTCGCTTTTATCATCCGTGATGTACACGATATAGTCCACGCCGCCGTTCCCGTCCTTGTCGATGGGTACGGCAATATCCATCATGCTGTCGGACACGGACGAGCGGGCACCAAGCTCGCCAGCCATCGCGGCAACGATGTTGCTCGTCCGGGTCAGCGTGATGTTCGGGTTGGAGCCTTCCAGATACCGGCCCTCGGCATCCAGAATATAGTAGTTGCGGTAATCGTCGATTCCCAGTGCGCTTTCCCGCGCCTCAATGACGGTCTGCAAACCGGGCGCGCCCTGCTCTGCCGCCGCATCCTTGAGGGAATCCATCGTGCTCGACTGGTTGAACACGTTCTGCATTTGCTCATAGAAGCTATCCAGATAAAACGTGTTGACGCTGTTGATGAGGAATGTACCCACCACTGCCATGACCGATATGATCATCAGCACCAGAATCAGCACCAGCTTCATGTGTAAGGAACGAAACAAACAAACACCTCCGGCATGCGGAGCGCAGCCGCGCCGTTTTTCTCTGTATTCCGCGCGCAATGCACGGATTCATTGGTCATTCGCCGCTGAAATAATAGCCCATGCCGCGCTTGGTCATGATATAGCGCGGACTGGCAGGCTGATCCTCGACCTTTTCGCGCAGGCGGCGAATCGCCACATCGACTGCGCGCAGGTCGCCGTAATAGTCGTATCCCCAGACCTGCTCCATCAGCTCCTCGCGCGAGAACACGCGGCCGGGAGCCGCGGACAGAAAGCACAGAATGTCAAACTCACGCGCGGACAGCTCGAGCGCCCGCCCGTTTTTATACACCATGCCGTTGTCGCGTGAAATGCGCAGGCCTCCGCCTGATGGTACGGCGGGCTTTTCCCGCTCCTCTCCGGACAGTGTGCGCCGCATGTTCGCCTTGACACGCGCCATCAGCTCACGCATGGAAAACGGCTTGGTGATATAGTCGTCTGCGCCCAGCTCCAGACCGAGCACCTTGTCGGTCTCCTCCTCGCGGGCAGTCAGCATGATGATCGGGGTATCCTGCTTTTCACGGATATGCCCAAGCACTTCAAAACCGTCCATCGAGGGCAGCATCACGTCCAGCAAAATCAAATCGGGCGTCTGCTCCAGCGCGGCACGCAAACCGTCTGCGCCGTCATAGGCAACCAGCGTGTCATATCCCTCACGTTGAAGGTTAAACACCAGAATGTCTGCGATTGCCTTTTCATCCTCAACGACCAGAATTTTTTTCTTCTCCATAATGGCCTCCTTCCCAAAAGAGGAACGGGTGCTGTTTCCGGTTAATACAGCCCCTTGAGCTTGGCACGGTACAGCGCAACCACTGTCTTGGCATCACGAATCTCGTCACGTTCAACCATGGCCTCCACCTCGGCCAGCGGCAGCCGCACCAGTTCGACAAATTCATCCTCATCCGGCTGCATTTCGCCGTCAGTGAGATCGAGCGCGGCAAACAGATGCACAACCTCGGTCAGAAAACCGGGGGACGGATAGACGCAGCCGAGCGGCACCATGCGTGCCGCCGTACAGCCGGTCTCCTCCTTCAGCTCGCGCGCACCGCAGTCGGCAATGCTCTCCCCTTCGCCGTGATCCAGTTTGCCCGCCGGGATTTCGAGCATTTCTGTATCATACGGATAGCGGAACTGCCGCACCAGAAGCACATTGCCGTTTCGGTCGATAGGCAGCACGCCCACGCCGCCGACGTGTTCGCACACCTCGCGCAGCGCAGTCTTGCCGTTGGGGAGCAGCGCCTCATCCAGCCGCGCCTTCATGATTTTCCCTTCAAAAAAATACCGATGCGAAAGCTGTTTTTCCCGCATATTCATTGTATTATCCCTCTTTTCTACGGCGTGCCAAAGCAGCGCAGCACATAGGCAGTCTCAGGCGGCACCGAGATGTGCACGCCATGACTGTCCGCATCCTCAAACCCCTCTCCGGTCATCATATCTACCGCATAAACCGCCTGCACACAGGTGCGGATATGATGATGGCCGCGATTGATGACTACCATCAGGCGGGAGGTTTCACTCACGCGCTCATATTGCAGCAGCGCGCCGTGGCAGCGCACGAAATGGAGTTCTCCATCCGCCAGCGTATGACTGTCCGCGCGCAGCGCGCACAGGCGGCGGTAGAACGCGAGCAGCTCGCGGTCCTCCTGCCCCCACGGATAGGTGCGGCGGTTGAACGGGTCCTCAAACCCCTGCCGTCCGGCCTCGTCGCCGTAATAGATGGTGGGGGAACCCGGCATCGTAAACTGAATGACCGCCGCCAGACGCAGCTTGCGCAGCGCGATGGCCAGCCGGTCGGGCGGCAGCTCATACTGCGCGCGTCCGTCGCGGTCCATCTTCCATTCCTCATCGGTCACGCCCAGCAGCGTCAGCGCGCGCGCCGTATCATGCGTGCCAATGACGTTCATCAGGTTATAAAACACATCGCGCGGATAATTTTCGCGGATGCATTCCATGGTTTCTGCGAAATGTTCGGCTGTGCCGCCGTTTAGGAATGACAAAATCGCGTCGCGCAGCGGATAATTCATCACGCTGTCCAGCTCGCCGCCTTGAAAATACTTGCGGCGCTCGGAATAGGCGATTTTATTGGAAGCATCCTCCCAAACCTCACCGATGACCAGCGCATCCGGTTTTTCCCGCTTGGCCGCGGCGTTGAGTTTCTGGATGAAGGCGTCAGGCAGCTCGTCAGCTACGTCCAGCCGCCAGCCGGACGCGCCCAGCCGCAGCCAGCGGCGCACAACGCTGTCCTCACTCTCGATGATATAGTCGAGATAGCTTTCGTCCATCTCGCGCACCTGCGGCAGGGTATAGATGCCCCACCAAGAGCCGTATTTGTCCGGCCACTCCTGAAAATCGTACCAGCGGTAATAGGGCGAGTCCTTGGACTGGTGCGCACCGACGCTGTTATACCGTCCGCGTGCGTTAAAATAGCGGCTGTCATATCCGGTGTGGTTGAACACCCCGTCCAGCACCACGCGCATGCCGCGCGCGGCAGCTTGCTCACACAGCCTGCGGAAATCCTCCTCGCTGCCAAACAGCGGGTCGATGCGCTTATAGTCGCCCGTGTCATAACGATGGTTGGAATACGCCTGAAACATCGGGTTGAAATAGATGGTGGTCACATGCAGGCTTTCCAAATAGTCCAGCTTGCTGATGACCCCGCGCAGCGTACCTCCAAAGAAGTCATTATTGAGAATCTCGCCGTTCTCATTCGGCCGATAAACCGGGATATCGTCCCAGTTTTCGTGCAGCACACGCGGTGCAATTCCTTCCCCTTCCGGCTGGACGGGCATTTTGTCCCGGCAGAAGCGATCGGGAAAAATATTGTAGGTGATGCCCCGTCCGAACCAGCGCGGCGGCTGGTAGTCGGGGTCGTATACGGTCAGCTGATATTTGTCACCCAGCGTATCGATAATCTCCGCGCGCCCCGCATAGCCGCGCGCGCAGTAACGCGGGCCGTCCGCAGTATCCATGGTGAAATAGTACCAGTACAGACCCGGATGCGGCGGTGTAAAGCTGGTGGTATAGTGGTCGCGCGCGCCGACAAGGCCATACCATCGCATGGGGAATGCCTCCGGTTCCTTACCGTCCTCCTCCACCCACAGGGTAATATGCTCGGTGCCGTGTTCGCGCTTGGGATAGGTAGAAAACTCAACCGTCTGTCCGGCGGGCACCGCGCCATACGGCGCTTTGCAGGCCAGACTGCGGGAGTGAAACACACAATCGGGAATGGTATTCAAATAATTTCCCCCAAACATAAAAACTCTTTATATAGTATAGCACGAACTGTCCGCAAGGTAAACAAAAAACGGTTTTTCCGAACCGTTTCCTTGGTTATGCGGTCATGCCGCACCACGGGCATTTACACCTCCCCTTTCATATTATGATAGCAGCCGCCGGCGCGCCGTTTTCCTTTTTGTGGTCAAAAAGCGGCACTGCATGTGGTGTCTACGAGAGGCCGCTTCCTCACCGGCAGCGGCCCGCGTTGAGGAAAGGAGGTTTTCGTTCATGAATCTGCGTGTCCGCCTCAAAAACCCAGTGTTCTGGACGCAGCTTTTGATGAGCATTTGCGCCACGGTGCTGGCTTATGCCGGTCTGACCGCCGCGGATATAACCAGTTGGGGCGCGTTGCTGGATGTTGCCCGGCAGGCGCTGGCCAATCCATACTGCGTGTTCCTGGTCGCGTCCAACATCTGGAGTGCGCTTAACGACCCGACCACCAGCGGCCTGACTGATTCCGACCGCGTCAGGCAGTACGAAAAACCGCTGGAAAAGTAGAAAAACCGACCGAAAAGGTTAAAAGAGGGGCACGACCGCATGGCCGCGCCCCTCTTTTGTTATGCTTTTTTCGCTTGCTTTTTATACTGCGCAATGGTGCGTGCGATATAGGGCTGCACTTCACCGAGCGGAATGCCCAGCGCCACCGCCAGCTCCCCGTGCAGCAAATCCTCCGCACGCTTGCGATAGCGTTGGTCTACCTGACTGACCCTGCGCCCATTGCGGCGGGATTTCGCGTAAACCGCCTTAATCAGCTGCACCAGCTCCCGACAGTCGTGGCTCTGCAGCACCTCCTGATAATGCTCGCTGGACATGCGCATGCTGTGCGAAGTGAATCCGTCCGCCTCGATAGTCGGAATGGTCTGAATCAATTTCTCCGCCTGTGCACGCGAAATGACCGGCCGCGTAAACACCGATGAATCAACCGGGACATAAATGATTTCCGTTCCGGAAACGGGCATGAGTGTATAATATGGCTTATCCTCCTCCGTATCAAAGGGCGGTTTACCGACCGCCTCCACCCGGCAGACGCCGCTGGTTCCGTAAACGATAAATTCCCCCGTCTGATACATGGTACTCCTCCTTACTGTGCCGAAACGCGACGGCAGGCAGCGTTTCCACGCTGCCGCCGATTGTTCTCTGATAAGATAATTATAGCACATTTTACAGCAAAATGTAAGGATAATTTTTATTTTTCCGCATACCAGTCCAGATTTTCCGCAATTTCATGCGGCAGATAAAAGCACAGATGATCTTTTATCTGACCATTGTACAGCAGCTCCGCGCGGTGCAGCGTTCCCTCATATTGGAAGCCGCATTTTTCCAGCACACGACGCGAGGCGGGGTTGTCCGGATAGCAGGTTGCGCTGATGAGATCCATCCCCATCTGCCCAAAGCCGAAGCGCACCGCTTCACGCACGGCTTCGGTCATGTATCCCTGCCCCCAGTAGTCCACCCCCAGCGCATAGCCGAGTGAGCGCGCCGAACCATATTGCCGCGTCGAGTCGGTAATCAGTCCGATAGAACCCATCAGTCGGCGATCTTCTCGACGCTCAATCGCCCAGACACTCGACTGGTTCAGAAAAACCAGATGCAGGATATCGCTCGACTCGAGCAGACTCTCATGCGGCTTCCATCCTGCATTCCGACCAACCGCTTCATCTTTGGAATAGGCATACAGCGCCTCTACGTCGTCCTCTTGGAAGGGGCGCAGCGTCAATCGTTCGGTCGTCAGCGTCATATATTCTCTCCTTTTCGTCGGCATAAAGAATAAAAGGCGCAAAGCATTCGCTCCCCCCTCACAGGGGTAACAAGTGATTCCTGGGATACCCCGGCAGGTCATCGTGTTTACGATGCCTGCCGGGGCTTCTCTGTGTCCTGGGTTTGCTGGGGTTCCGGCGCTTCCAGTGCTTCTTCCACATCCTGCTGACCACTGCCGACATAGCCAATGCCGTTGTAGTAAATCTCCACGGTCTGAGGCGCGTGCTTAGACCACTTCACCTCTTTCTCGTGGACCACGATCCTCTCAATGAACAGCCGCAGCAGCTCCGGCGTCAGCTCCGTGATATCCGTATACCGCTTCGCCTTGTCGAGGAAGCTGTCCGTCTCGTTCACGGTTTCCCGCAGGCGCTGGATCTCATTCTCTTTCTGTGGAATACCGACAGTGATGAGGTTCTGTTCTTCCGTGTAGCTGCCGGAGAGCATCTGAAACTGCTCTGTTGTGATGCGGTCCAGCACACTGTCCTCATACAGCTTTTTGAAGATCGCGTCCAGTTCCGCTTTCCGCTTCCGCATGGCTGCCAGTTCTTTCTCCTGCCTGCGAATCTCCCGCTGAAGCTCGGCGGACTGCTTGCTGCCAATGTAGGCGGCGAACTTTTCCGGATGTTCCCGCGCCGCGCTCGTCACCCGGCGCAGGTCCTCCAGTACGATCTCGTCCAGAACACACTCCCGGATGTAGTGGCCCGTGCAGGCTTCCCCGTCCTTCTTGTAGGTGCGGCAGGTAAAGTGATTGTAGCTGGCGGACATGGTATGCGCCCGGTGCAGCACCATGTTGGAGCCGCAGTCGGCACAGAACACAAGACCGGAGTACTTGTTCTGTTCTTCCATCTTGGTCAGACGGCGCTTGTTCTTCCGCACTCTCTGTACGATATCCCAGACCTCCCGCGTAATGAGGGCGGGATGGGTGTTCTCAAAGACCATGCATTCCTCTCTTGGATGCTCGACCCTCCGTTTGTCCTTGTAGGACTTCGTACTGTGCTTCATGTTGATGGTATTGCCCAGATAAATTTCGTTTTCCAGCAGGTTGGCAATGGCGCTGTCAGACCAGTTATACGGATGTGCTGTATCCAGACAGGTGTGCGTGATGCCGTACTTGGTGTAGGCGTACATGGTAGGCGTCAGGATCTGCTCTTTCTTGAGAATGCGGGCAATTTGGCTGGGGCCACTGCCGCTGGCGCACATGGCAAAGATCCTGCGGACGATGGTTGCCGCCTCATCATCCACTATCAACTTCTTCGTGTCCGGGTCCTTTCGGTAGCCGTAAGGTGCTCTGGTCCCCAGCCGTTCGCCCCGTTCCGCTTTGGCCTTCAGCACCGCACGGATCTTCCGGCTGGTGTCCCGAATAAACCACTCGTTGAACAGCGGTTGTTCGGGAAGGGTAAAGACAAACAAGCAGAAACCCAGTATTCATGCGGGTTTGCGGCGGGATGGCTCCCCAAAAGCTGAATTCAGATAAGACAGGCAGCAACACAATCGCATATTGTTTCTCCGGGAGAATGTTGATTTACGTCACATTCTCCCTTTTTTTATTTCAGAAACGAGGTGATTGTTATGAACACGCAAATCATCGCCATCGCCAACCAGAAAGGCGGCGTTGGCAAGACAACGACCTGTGCGAACTTGGGCGTCGGGCTGGCACAGACCGGGAAGAAAGTGCTGCTGATCGACGGGGACCCGCAAGGCAGCCTGACCATCAGCCTGGGCCACCCCCAGCCGGACAAGCTGCCCTTTACCCTGTCCGACGCAATGGGCCGTATCCTGATGGACGAATCGCTGCGCCCCGGCGAGGGTATCCTGCACCACCCGGAGGGCGTTGACCTGATGCCTGCTGACATCCAGCTCTCCGGCATGGAGGTCTCCCTGGTAAACGCCATGAGCCGTGAGACCATCCTGCGGCAATATCTGGACACGCTCAAGGGACAGTATTCCCATATCCTGATTGACTGCCAGCCCTCCCTGGGTATGCTCACGGTCAATGCCCTGGCCGCCGCCAACAGGATCATAATTCCCGTCCAGGCAGAGTATCTGCCCGCCAAGGGCCTGGAACAGCTGCTCCAGACGGTCAATAAGGTGAAGCGGCAAATCAATCCCAAACTCCAAATCGACGGCATATTGCTGACGATGGTGGACAACCGCACCAACTTTGCCAAGGAGATCGCCGCCCTGCTGCGGGAGACCTACGGCAGCAAAATCAAGGTGTTTGGCACCGAAATTCCCCATTCTGTCCGGGCAAAGGAAATCAGCGCCGAGGGCAAAAGCATTTTTGCCCATGACCCCGGCGGCAAGGTGGCCGAAGGCTACAAAAATCTGACCCAGGAGGTGTTGAGACTTGAAAAGCAGCGCGAAAAAAGTAGAGCTGGCCTCGGTAGATGATCTGTTCTCTACCGAAGAAAGCCGTGCCGATGCCCAGCGGGAAAAGGTGCTGGAAATTCCGCTGTCCGAGCTGCACCCATTTAAGGACCACCCCTTCAAAGTCAAGGATGATGAAGCCATGATGGAGACCGCCGACAGTGTGCGGCAGTACGGTGTGCTGGTTCCGGCGATTGCCCGCCCGGACCCGGAGGGCGGCTATGAGCTGGTAGCCGGTCACAGGCGGCACCGTGCCAGTGAGCTTGCCGGGAAAGAGACCATGCCGGTTATTGTCCGGGATTTGGATGATGACGCTGCCACCATCATCATGGTGGACAGCAATTTGCAGCGGGAAAGCCTGCTCCCCAGCGAGAGGGCCTTTGCTTACAAGATGAAGCTGGAGGCCATGAAACGGCAGGCCGGGAGACCTTCTAAAAATTCCGCCCAAGTTGGGCGGAATTTCGATGGAAAGGAATCCAGAGAAATTCTGGCCGAACAGGTTGGTCAAAGCCGCAACCAGATTTCCCGTTACATCCGTCTGACGGAGCTGATTCCCAAACTGCTGGATATGGTGGATGAAAAGAAAATCGCCTTCAATCCGGCCTATGAACTGTCCTTCCTCAAAAAAGAGGAACAGGTACAGCTCTTGGACGCGATGGACAGCGAACAGGCCACCCCCTCTCTCTCCCAGGCACAGCGGCTCAAGAAATTCAGTCAGGAGGGGCATTTGTCCCTTGATGTGATGCGGGCCATTATGGGTGAGGAAAAGAAAAGCGATTTGGACAAAGTGACTTTTACCTCCGACACCCTACGGAAGTATTTTCCCAAGAGCTATACGCCCCAGCGGATGCAGGAGACCATTATCAAGCTGCTGGAGGCGTGGCAGAAGAAGCGCCAGAGAGACCAGGAACGCTGAAAGGAGACGCCTATGAGGGATATTTCAGCCCGTGAGCTGAAAGGACATAACATTCTTGCCGTGGAGCGTTTTCAGGATAACACTCGCTGGATGATTGAGTTTTCCGTCCTGAATCCCTGCTCGTATGGCAGTTCCGGCGATGAAATGCGGTTGTTTCTCACGGAGGACGGCTATCAGGCCGCCCTCCTGAGCCAGCAGCGCCGGGAAATCAAAATCAAGCGGTATGCCCGTGTGATTGAGGGCCATGTCCTCGACTTCAAGCCGGGCAAGCGCCGCCATCATGCCAAGAGCAACCACTACTAAGAAAGGAAAGGATGAATATGTGTACGATTCAGGGTATCAAGGACGCCATCCGGGAGAACTACCAGTCCCAGTATGACATGGAATCCGCTGACATTGACCGGCTTTTGCAGTCTCTGCCGTTTTATCAGGACGAGGACCCGTTTGACCGGCTGCCGCCGCCCAAGCGTCTCACCCGCTTTCATAAGGATAGCTGAACGCCACAGTCTTTTTCACGAAAGATTGTGGCTTATTTTATGTCAAAAATCAGAGAGGAGTGAAGTCAATGGCGGTCTTTCGGATTGAAAGAACCCGTGATTATACTGTGATGAGCAATCACCACCTGCGAAATGAAAAATTGTCCCTGAAAGCCAAGGGGCTGCTTTCCATGATGTTGTCCCTGCCGGATGACTGGAACTATACCACCCGTGGCCTTGCGAAAATCTGCAAGGAGGGCGTGGATGCCATCGGCGGGGCGCTGCGGGAGCTGGAACGTGCCGGTTACATCGTGCGTCACCAGATGCGTGACCGGCAGGGCCGGATCAGCGACACCGAGTATGTCATCTACGAGCAGCCACAGCCGAAAAACCCGGATACGCCCCAGCCGGATACGGCTGCACCAGATACGGAAAACCCGTATCTGGATAAACCGGATACGGAAAAGCCCGCGGAATTAAATATAGAGAAATCAAATACCCAAAAATCAATTACTCATGGATCAAGTACCGATTCTATTCCCTTCCGGGAGGCAGCGGCGGGAGACCCGCCGGAACGGAAAGGAAGGGATGCGATGCCGATGGCAGAGGTAGAGAGCTATCGGGAATTGATTTTGGAGAACGTTGAGTACGACCACCTGTGCCGGGAGTTTGAGAACTACCGGGAGGACCTGGACGAGATCGTAGAGCTGATGGTGGAAACCGTCTGTGCCAAGCGCAAAACCACCCGGATTGCTGGGGCAGATTTCCCCCATGAGGTGGTGCGCTCCCGGTTTTTGAAGCTGGACAGCTCACACATCGAGTTTGTCATGGATTGTTTGCAGAAAAACACCACCCAGGTCCGCAACATGAAGCAGTATTTGCTGACGGTGCTGTTCAATGCGCCCACCACCATGAGCAATCACTACACGTCACAAGTCAATCACGATATGAACGCAGGCGGCTGGTAAGGCCGCTTTTTTTATTCCAAGGCCCTATAACGACTTTTACAGGAGGTTACGACATGAGCCAGATGGAAATTTTCAAAAACCCGGAGTTTGGCAACATCCGCGTCATCGAGGAGAACGGCAAGTATCTGTTCTGCGGTTTGGATGTTACAGCTGCACTCGGCTACAAAGATTCCGCCAAAGCATTGAAAACGCACTGCACATCCGATGGGTGGGCGTTTTACCCACTCATCGACAATGTGGGCAGAACCCAGCAAACCCGGTTTATCTCGGAGGGAAATCTGTACCGCCTGATTGCTCACAGCAAGCTGCCCTCTGCGGAACGGTTTGAACGCTGGGTATTCGATGAGGTGCTGCCCACCATCCGAAAGCATGGGGTCTACATCACCAGGGAAAAGCTGTGGGAGATGGCGACTTCCCCGGAGGCCATGATGAAGCTCTGTTCCGACCTGCTGGCCGAGCGCGAGAAAAATGCGGCGCTGCGGGAGGAAAATGCCATGTTGGAGGGCAAGGCCGCCTTTTACGACCTGTTCATCGACCTCAAGCACAGCACCAACCTCCGTACCACCGCCAAGGAGCTGGTTGTGCCGGAGCGTCGCTTTGTCCGGTTTCTGCTGAAACAGCGGTTTGTATACCGCACGGCATCCGGGAATGTACTGCCCTACGCAAAGCCCTCCAACGACGGCCTGTTTTGCGTCAAAGACTACTGCAACCACGGGCATATCGGCTCCTACACGCTGGTGACGCCCCAGGGAAAACTGTATTTTGCTGAACTGCGGGACAGTATCCTGCTGATGATCTGATGACCAACTATCTTCTGCGGCGGTTGATGGTCCCGCCTTAGTTTTAAGTGCCACCCCTGCTAAATTCCACGGAAGGAGGCGAGAAAAATGCAGGAAGAAGTGGAAAACAGGACTTTGACGCTGGTTGTCAATGGCTCCAAGTTCACCGGGCGGCTGCTGAAAGCCGCCATCACCAAGTACCTTGCTCACCGCAAGGAAAAGAAGCTGCAAAAGCAGAGAAGCCGGGATGCTCCCGTGATTCCCCACGGCAAGCAGACGGTAAAGCAGCTGGTCGGCCAGAATCAGGGCGTTTCCAACATCGAGATCACAGACCCCTCCATCAAGGAGTTTGAGAAGATCGCCCGGAAATACGGCGTGGACTATGCGGTGAAGAAGGACCGCAGCAGCTCCCCGCCCAAGTACCTAATCTTCTTCAAGGGCCGGGACGCCGATGCCCTGACCGCCGCCTTTACCGAGTACACCGGCAAAAAGGTCAAAAAAGCAGAAAAAACAGAGCGCCCGTCCGTGCTGGCAAAGCTGAACCAGTTCAAAGAACTGGTCAAAAACGCCGTGGTGGACCGTACCAAGCGAAAGGAGCTGGAGCGATGAAAAAACAGCTGGACATCAAAAAGCTCGTTTTGCTGAACCTGCCCTATATCCTGATGGGGTTGTTCGCCACCAACTTCGGAGAAGCGTGGCGGACAGCCGTGGGTGCGGACACTTCGGCCAAAATGCTCTCGTTTTTCTCCATGCTGCCGGTGGCGCTGGCCAGCTGGTGGCCCAGCCTGCACCCGTTGGACCTGCTGGTGGGCCTGTGCTGCGGCGCTGGCCTGCGGCTGGCGGTTTATATGAAAAGCAAAAATGCCAAGAAATTTCGCAAAAATATAGAATATGGTTCCGCCCGTTGGGGGACCCATGAGGACATCGCGCCCTACATCGACCCGGTATTCCAGAACAATGTGATTCTGACCAAAACCGAGAGCCTGACCATGAACAGCCGCCCCAAGGACCCCAAGACCGCCAGAAACAAAAATGTGTTGGTGATCGGCGGCTCCGGCTCCGGTAAGACCCGGTTCTGGCTGAAACCGAACCTGATGCAGATGCACAGCTCCTATGTGGTCACAGACCCGAACGGCTAAACTATAAGAGGATAGAAAAAGGTAGCGTTTTACAAAACGCAGATTACATACAGAAGGGAGGTTAAAACCGTGGCAAAGAAAGAAGAAATCAAAATAACTGCTCTGTATGAGCGTCTGTCGAGAGACGATGAACAGGCCGGAGAATCGAATTCCATCCAGAATCAGAAAAAATATCTCGAAGAATATGCCCGACAGAAAGGGCTGAGAAATATCCGGCACTTTTATGACGACGGCTATTCTGGTACGAATTTTAACCGTCCCGGTTTTGCCGCCCTGCTTGAAGAAATTGAAGCCGGACGAGTTGAGACACTTGTGGTTAAAGACCTCAGTCGCTTCGGGCGTAATTATTTGCAAGTTGGCTATTACACGGAAATCCTCTTTCCGAAAAAGGGCGTTCGTTTCATAGCCATCAACAACAATGTGGATAGTGCTACTCCGCAGGACAATGACTTCACTCCGTTTTTGAATATTATGAACGAATGGCTGGTGAGAGATACGAGCAAGAAAATCAAAGCAGTAAAACGCTCAAAAGGTATGAGTGGCAAGCCTATCACAAGCAAGCCTGTGTATGGCTACCTCATGGACGAGGACGAAAATTTCATTATTGACGAGGAAGCTGCACCCGTAGTCAAGCAGATATACAACCTCTGCCTTGCCGGGAACGGTCCGACCAAGATAGCCCGTATGCTCACAGAGCAGCAAATCCCCACGCCGGGAACGCTGGAATACCGCAGGACGGGCAGCACCCGCCGCTACCACCCCGGCTATGAGTGCAAGTGGGCGACCAATACCGTTGTGCATATCCTTGAAAACCGGGAATACACGGGCTGTCTGGTAAACTTCAAGACAGAAAAACTTTCTTACAAAGTCAAGCACAGTGTAGAAAATTCCCCGGAAAAGCAAGTGATTTTCGAGAACCACCACGAGCCTATCATAGACACGCAAACATGGGAACGGGTGCAGGAGCTTCGCAAGCAGCGCAAACGCCCCAACCGCTATGATGAAGTGGGCTTGTTCTCCGGCATACTGTTCTGTGCGGACTGCGGCAGCGTCATGTATCAGCAGCGATACCAGACAGACAAGCGCAAGCAGGACTGTTATATCTGCGGCAACTACAAGAAACGCACCCATGACTGTACGGCGCACTTTATCCGCACCGACCTCTTGACCGCTGGTGTACTCTCCAATCTGCGGAAAGTGACAAGCTATGCGGCAAAGCATGAAGCCCGGTTTATGAAGCTCTTGATTGAGCAGAACGAGGACGGGGGCAAGCGCAGGAACGCCGCCAAGAAAAAGGAACTGGAAGCCGCCGAGAAACGCATAGCCGAGTTATCCGCTATCTTCAAGCGGCTGTATGAGGACAGCGTGACCGGGCGCATATCAGACGAGCGTTTCACAGAGCTGTCGGCAGACTATGAAGCAGAGCAACGGGAACTGAAAGAAAGAGCCGCCGCTATCCAAGCGGAGCTTTCCAAAGCACAGGAAGCCACCGTGAACGCAGAAAAGTTTATGAATGTTGTTCGGCGGCATACCAGCTTTGAAGAACTTACCCCTACTCTGCTGCGGGAGTTTGTAGAGAAAATCGTTGTGCATGAGTGCAGCTATGACGAGAACAAGACCCGCAGGCAGGACATTGAGATTTATTACAGCTTTGTCGGCAAGATTGACTTGCCCGAATAACCGCCCGACCTATCCGACACAATGGCCAAGTGTCGGATAGGAACGGCAAAATTTTTTGCACTTCTATTGCTTCTTTATCACACATAAGCAAAGTCCCAGGGTATGAAACAGTTCATGGCTAATTAAAGGGAACAAAAAGAAAGGAAAAGCACAATCCAGACGGTATTAGCGGCAGGCTACAAGAATAAATTGTGATTACACAAGATTGGTGTTATAATAAGAGAAAAGTTCCTGCCGGGGCAGCCGCCCCGGTGGTATGGATAGAAAGGCAGGAAAAATATGCACATCAGCTATAAACCACTCTGGCACACACTGTTAGAGCGTGATATGAGGAAAGAGGATTTAAGGCTTGCCGCTGGTATGACAACGAATATGATTGCCAATATGAGCAAAGAGGGAAAGCACATCAGCATGGACACATTAGCCCGTATTTGTGAAACGCTGAATTGTGAGATTACCGATGTGATTGAGTTAGTACCAGACGAGCCTGCTTCCACAGGAGGTAAGGAACATGAGCGAATTGAAACCAAGAATAATGGGAAACGGAATTGATTATATCCTTGTTGGGGATTACTACATCCCGGACTTGAAATTGCCGGAGGAACACCGCCCCATCGGAAAGTACGGACGGATGCACCGGGAATATTTAAGAGAAGTCCACCCAGCCAGATTGAACACATTGATACTGACTGGAGAATTGTGGACATATCTTGCAGACCTGAACGAACAGGCACAGGAACGGTTAGACATCATCATGGAGCAGATGAAAGCTGCCGAGGGTGTGACTGAGGAATTAAAGCGTACCTGTCAAATGGAATGGGTGCAGCGTTGCAATAACATTCACAACCGGGCAGAAGAAATTGTTTTGCATGAGATGATTTATTCATAACGATATGGTAGAATAATTATGATAAATCGAAATTTGGGGAGGAAAATTATCATGAATGATTTGAAGGTATCAGATATCATGTGTAAATGGTATATATGGGCTGTAGTTGGATATGTTATTGGAAAAATTTTAAGTGACACATTAGGGGGACTTATTGGTTTGGTAATTGGGGGTCTTATAGGCTGTTACATACAAAAAAATCATAGTAAAAAAGATGATTGATATGAAAAATTGACTTTTCCAACTTTTTATGATATACTATACTAAATTTTCAAAAAAAATATATATGTTAACTATATAGTAAATTTATCAGATATATTATATTTGGATAGTATTGATATAATCGTATATCTATATTCTTAAAAAATTGGAGGGGTTTATATGAGGAAATTTTTTGACAATTATGGATACAAATTGCTGGTTATCATAACTGTAGCGTTGGTATTTGTAGGTTTTCGTGACTTTTTTAGTCAGTTTGCGGAGAAGGATAAATCCGTAGCGCTGTTTCCAGCGTTTTTGACTGCTTCGAGTCTGGTACTATTGTATGCTGTGCCGACTGCATTCTTTGTACGCCATTTGGTTAACAGATTAAATGTTTCACGTAAGGTTGTTTTGCTAAGCTTTATACTAGGATTTACAATACCGCTGTATCTAGGTGGTGAGGGGAACGCTCTAATTTCACAGGTTTTATTTTCGACAAGTGTTCCAAGAGCTGTGATTGATAGTTGGGGAGCTGCTTTAACAGCACCATTTACAGAAGAGATTGCAAAAGGTTTAGTTGTACTTTTAGTATATTTACTATGCAGAGGAATTTCATTAAAGGAAGCATTTGTGTCAGGCATGATTTCTGGATTCGGTTTTCAGGTTTTGGAGGATTGGGCGTATATTTCTCAAGCTACTTTTGGAGAAACAAACAGTGGATTTTCAATAGCTTTCGAGAGAGTGTCAAATGCTCTTGGCAGTCATATGGCTTTTGGAATAGTATTCGGTGTTGGACTTATAGCCGTTATTAAAAATGTGCCTGCAGTACCAAGGCTTAAAGCACTTTGCTTAATTTTGGCACCGGTTATCCTGCATTTTATATGGAATTCTCCACTTGAAGGAGATTGGGTGAATCCTTTGTTTGGAAGTATTAACTTAAATCTTGCTTATTATGTATTCACCATTGTGAATCGCTTGGATGACAATGACAATATACTAGCGACGAGAGAATTTGATAAAGCTGCAGAATTAAATTGACATTGTGTTCAAAAAATATAAAAATTGTTTAATAATAAGCTAATTAAAAGATATAATTAATAAAAATATGTTTAATAAAAAAGCTAAAATAGGAGGGGGTTTCCCTCCTATTTTTTAGATAACTTCCAGCTTGTCTTTCAGAAATTCTAACTGAATAATCACAGCACGAACCGCTGCTACATGGAAGCTAACAAACCATGCAACAGCGGTTTTTCTTTACCGTTTTTTCCTCTGGCTGATAGGCGTTCCCATTTTCTTTGACTTTTTGAGAATACGAATGAGCCAGCGAAATTCTTCGTCTGACAGATTTTCATAGTTGATACCGAGCTGCTTGCAGTAAAGTACAACGAGCTTTTCATCCCGGCTGCCCTTGAAATTTTCGACCGCTTCCAGATTTTCTTTCAGTTCATCAGCAACGGTAGTTTGGGGCGCACTCTCACTGTCCTTTTTGTGGGCTTCCCGAATATCCCGGATAATCAGGTTGAGGTCATCCAGAACCATGTGACTGAAATACTCATCATCACTGATATGGGTAGCTTGCAGCACCTTCAAATGCGGGTCGTCTTCGCCAGGGCGATACCGTTCAATGATTTCATGCCGGACAGTATCGACAATGGCGTTGAGGTTTTGAATCTGCATGGTGGCAATCCCATCCACATAAATCTCAATGTCCGCAAGAAACTTGATAAAGTCCTTATGGGTGGCAAGTTCGCAGAGCAGAGGGTCAATCCCAAATTCCGTGTAAACACCATTTAAGGTGCGAATAGAGCAAAATTTATTCAGGGCGGTAGCCGGGGAAATCCGGCTGCCGCCGTTTCGCCTTTTCAACAACATAACGCCGGTGGTGGCGGATGTCAAGGGTGGCGGAGCCGTTCAGCTTGTCACTGACATCCGGCCCCGGCGGTGTTACTCGGGCATACGCTCGGCAAAATAGATGGCCATCTGAGCGTGGATCAGGCTCCAGTCCTGCCGCCGCCCAGTCCACTTTTTTGTAATGTCCATCATGGCCAGATACAGCATTTTCAGCAGGCTGTCATCGGTGGGAAAGACGGACTTGGCCTTGGTCACCTTGCGCAGCTGGCGGTTGAAACCCTCGATGGCATTGGTGGTGTAGATCAGTCTGCGAACCTCCTGGGGATACTTGAAATAGGTGCTGAGATTATGGTCAAGCGCGTCAAGGCAGTCAAGCCAGAGCTTGAACGCTATGGGGGATTGGTACAGCAGATCAAGGACAAATCCAAGGAACGGAAAGCTCTGCTTGCGGAGAAAAA